>JAAYUG010000110.1 GCA_012517825.1 Bacteroidales bacterium
GCTTTACGCTCTACGCTAAAGCAACAATGCTCTGCACTCTAAACCCAATACCCTTCTTTACGCTCTACGCTTTACGCTCTACGCTATATCAAAGGGACTCTGGAACCTCATTAATGGGAAATCGAAAATCCCTGAAAATTTCCTATTTCCTATTTCCACTTTCCTCTGCGAGATCACGCTATGAAAGCCAGAACACGTTAATTGGAAATCGGAAATCGGAAATCGGAAATCTTTGAAACACTGGAACTCTGGAACTATGGAACCTTGGAACCTTGGAACTCTCATGCTGAGCGTAAAGCACAGAACGTAAAGCGTAAAGAAGTGGTGTTCATGACTCACCTCTCACCCCTGCACTCTAAGCTCAACTTTACGCTCTACGCTCTACGCTATTCGCCAGGTTGAGAGTGCGGGCAAAGGATTCATTCAATTTTAACCAATTAAGTTTTTTTGGAACGTAATGAATAGGTTCATTATCTTTGGCAAAAACTGGATTATGAAAGGGATCGTATCACTATTGCTAATGCTTGTCCTAAGCACCATTGAATTAGTTGGTCAGACAGGTATCTTTACTGCATCCACCGATATCGGGCCTGTAAAAACTCCGGGCAAAACAACCTATGATGCTTCTCTCGGTCAGTATACACTTTCTGCCGCCGGAGCAAACATCTGGGGTACTTCCGATGAATTTCATTTTGCATGGGTGAAAATAACCGGAGATTTTATCCTTTATGCCAGGTTGGAATTTCCTGAAATTGGCGGCAATGCCCACAGGAAAGCCGGTATCATGTTCCGCGAAAGCCTTGATCCTTCTTCTCCGTATGCCGATGCCGTGCTTCATGGCGATGGCCTTACTTCGTTGCAATACCGGCCTTCTTATGGAGCTGAAACATTCGAAATTAAAAGCATCCAGCAGCATTTTACCATCCTTCAGCTGCGCCGCGAAGGGACAACAATTGTTGCTTCGGCTGCCCATGATGGGGAACCGCTTCAGAAAATCGGACAGATCGAACTGGGAGAGAAGGGCAAAGAATTCTATGCCGGCATTTTTGTTTGTTCCCATGACCCTGACCGGACCGAAAAAGCTGTTTTCAGTAACCTGAGGCTCACCATTCCCGCTCCCGAAGGGTTTGTTCCCTATCGTGATTTTATTGGTTCCCGGCTTGAAATCATGGATGTACAAACCGGACACAGAAAAGTAATTTATGAATCAGAGGTTCCTTTTGAAGCTCCCAACTGGACAAAAGACGGTAAGTACCTGATAGTTAACCAAAAGGGACTTCTGATAAAAATTCCGGTGGAAGGCGGCAATCCGGTTGAACTCAATACAGGCTCAGCCCGCTTTAATAATAACGATCATGGAATTTCGTTCGACGGAAAATGGCTTGCCATCAGTAATATGCCCCCCGAACGAAACGGCCGGTCGCATGTTTACGTGCTTCCTGTCAGCGGAGGTGAACCGAAACTTGTTACCGAAAACGGGCCTTCTTACTGGCATGGATGGGCACCTGACGGGAAATCGGTTGTCTTTGTTGGTGAACGAAACGGAGAATTTGACGTCTACAGTATTCCGGTTAACGGCGGAAAGGAAACCAGGCTTACCACCGCCCGCGGCCTTGATGATGGCCCTGAATATACGCCTGACGGCAGGTATATCTGGTTCAATTCAAACCGTACCGGAACCATGCAGTTGTACCGCATGAAACCTGATGGCTCGGCACAGGAACAGATGACATTCGACGAGTGGAACGACTGGTTCCCTCATATTTCACCTGACGGGAAATGGATTGTCTGGGTTTCCTTTCCGGTAACGGTTCCTTCCGGAGATCATCCGTATTACAAAGACGTGATGATCCGCATGATGCCGGCAACAGGTGGAGCACCCAGAGTACTCACCCATTTATATGGCGGCCAGGGTACCATGAATGTCCCTTCCTGGAGCCCCGACAGCCGGTTTATTGCGTTTGTGAGCAATACACAACTCAATGCCAGATAAAGGGGTGGTTAAATTAAGGTGCAGTTAATAATAGGTTTTTCTATTTGAATCGGGAAACCTCTTAGATCTACTAAATTGCTGCAAGGGATATCGAACAACCGAATCATAGGATATTCCTCGCCAGAAAGTTTTCTTTATTTACATTTTCATCCCAGAATGATCATGAAGTACAGTATTTTTCCTTTTTTCAGAATTCATCATACTTGGCTTTCCTGCCAACTGCGCGGCAGCATCAACAATGAAAGTCCCATTGGTAACTACTTCTTCTCCCTCTCTCAGTCCATCAAGCACTACATAACTGTCTTCCATTGAAGGCCCCAGGACAATTTCTCTCATTTTAAATGTCGGTTCTTTTGTATCAGGTATCCTGACATATACTATTGATCTTTTTCCTGTCCAGAGTACAGCAGATTGAGGGATGACAAGGCTCTTCCCGCCGGATAGCCTGGCCATCAGAATTCCGCTCACAAACATTTCGGGTTTGAGGTTATTGGCTTCATTTTGTATTTCGACCCTGATTCTTGCAGTACGTTTCTGGGGATCAATTACAGGATCAATAAAAGATACTATTCCAGTATACTCTTTCCCTGGTTGAGACCTTGCAGTAAACAAAATTCTATCACCAACCCTGATCCATGGCAGATCACTTTCATAGGCATCAAATACTACCCATACTTTTGACAAATCGGCAATCTGGTACATAGGTGTTCCAAGCGAAACATAATCGCCAACATTCACCATTTTTGCAATTACTATTCCCGAAACGGTGGCTTCCAGTTCAAATACAGGTCGAATTGTGCCGCTTCTTTCTATTGACAAAATCTGACTCTCTGTAAATTTCATCTGGAACAGCTTATCCCTTGCGACCTCATAGATATCAGGTCGCTCATTTTTCATTTTCACAGCTTCCAGAAGTTCCTGCTGGGCAATAAGTAAACCTGGTGAGTAAATTTGAGCAATTACCTGACCTTTTTGTACTTTTTCGCCCGTAAAATTAACCAGAAGTTTTTCAATTCGTCCCGCCACATGAGCAGGTTGGGTCTGAATAAGCCGCTCATCGGCCTCAATTTTCCCATACAGGCGTACTCTTTTGACCGGATTTTGACTGGTAACTATACTTGTTTGTACTTCAGCAAGTTTAGCGGCTTCTTCGGTCATTACTATTGCATCAGAATCAACTGGTGCAATTTCCTGCTTAAGAGGAATAAGATCCATTCCACATATAGGACATTTGCCAGGATGGTTCATCCTGATCTGCGGATGCATTGCGCATGTCCAGATTGTGTTTTGGGTTTCACTTACCTTCCAACCAGAAACATTCTTATCTGTAGGCGGCTTGTGAAAAATGAACCAGCCCAGTAACAACCCTAAAAGGATAAATAATGTACTCCTTAAGTATTTATTGGATAGATATGTTTTGATTTTCATAATTAGATTGTTTTTTAATCAATTCCTGTTAAATAAATTAAACGGGCGGTGGAAGTATTTTTGTCCACCACTGCTTCGATAAGCTTAAATTCAAAGTCGAGAAGTTGCTGTTGCATGCGGAGTATTTCTTCAAAGTCGCTCCCACTGGCTGAAAAAGAAGTAATGAGTAGTTGTACGCTTTTATCAGCAAGCAAGGCCTGATCTTTGTACAGTTTTACCCTTCGTGTGGCATCATTGTAATCCTGCATGGTTTGATGAAAATTGAACTGAAGGTTGTTCATCATTTCCACGGCTGATTCAGTTGCAGCTTCACGCATATATTCTGCTTCCTGTTGCATGGCTTTGTACTTTTTCCGGTAAATGGGTAAAGTGACCGATACCATGGGCATTATCATGTCTTTTCCATTCATCATGGAGGTATTATCTGAACGAGGCCGTATTAGCATGTAATTAAGACCTAATCCCAACATGGGATAACCCATGCGGGTAGCCATGGTAAGTTTGGCTGCATTTGCCAGGGCTTCAGCTTTGTACATCTTTACCATCGGATGGTTGGCAATGCTATCGGTCAGAGAGAGAATATCAGAAATCACCGGTGGTTCTATCAATGAATCGCCTGTAAACACTTCAGACAATGGATATCGGTTAAGAAATAGGTTAAAGCCCACTTTATCGGAAATAAGTTGATCTTTCAGCAGCGCAATTCGGTTTTCAAGGGATTGTATTTCAATCCGTATCCTCAGTAGGTTTACCATATCTCCTTTACTGCCATTTCCCATTGAACTACTCAAAGAACCGCCCATATTATCTGAAGACCCCGTGGAAATTATGGCTTGTGTTGAAGTCGTTGTACCGGTTCCTGTACGCCCCTGGCCTGACATTGCATCCCCATTCATTCCCGACGAGCTTGACGAAAGACTTGAAGAACTTGTTGATACGGAGCTACCCAATCCACCAGCAATACTTGTACCGCCACTGCGAAACTTTATGAGAGCAAGCTGCTCCAGTGTCTTGAGAATTTTTAGATTTTTTTCTGCTACCTCAATTTCTTTTTGAGTCCGATAAACCTTATAATATGCAGCCCTGACATTAAAATAAAGTTCATTTTTTGCATTCCTGAAATTTTCGAACTTTGCCAGAGCCATTTTTGATGCTTCATCTTTTGCTGCCTTCAACGTACCAAACCATGGGAACATCTGCATTAATCGAATTTCGGCTATCTGGTTACCTCCCAAAAGTTCCATGGGAGGAATGAAATAACCTGATTGTATTTCCGGATCCGGTAATGATGATGCTTGTGGTAATTTCTCAAGGGCTGCTGAATATTCCAGGAATCTGGCCTTTACACCCGGATTATTTAATGCAGCTTGTTCAAGATAATACGATAAAGAATCCTGGGAGTATGTGGAAGATGATAAAAATATGCAGAAGGAGATTGAAAAAAATAGAAATAAATGATTTTTCAAAATGAGAAGTCTGAGAAACTTGCTTTTTTCAATATCATTTTTTATACTTTTCATGTTTGATCCTTCCTTGCTTTGTTGATGTTATATAATTATCCTTGCTTATTCATCCGAAATAATCAATTTTCATTCGTGCATGTAGTTTGTAAGTATCATTGGGATTTAATTGTCCTTTCCCTCCAGATACATTGTAGTACAGGGACCACAAACATTGTCATCATTTGAATAATCATTCCACCAAATGTGGGAATGGCCATGGGTACCATAATATCTGCTCCTTTACCTGTGGAGGTCAATACTGGCAGGAGGGCTATTATTGCAACAGCAGCCGTCATCATAGCCGGACGTACACGTTTTTTTCCGGCAATTACAACAGCCTCACGTACATCGTAAACCGTAGCTGGTTTCTTTTCTTCAAATACCTGGTGTATATATGTCCCCATAATTACTCCATCATCGGTAGCAATCCCGAACAAGGCGATAAATCCCACCCATACCGCCACGCTCAGGTTGATGGTATGCATCTGGAATAGGTCGCGCATATTCACTCCGGCAATGGAAAAATTCATAAACCATGGTTGTCCGTATAGCCATAGCATTAAAAAACCCCCGGCAAAGGCCACAAATACCCCTGAGAAATGAATGGATGATGCGGTAAATGTTTTGAACTGGAAAAACAACAACAAAAACACAAGAATTAAGCTGACAGGAATAACTATAGCCAACCGTTTGGTTGCCCTGAGTTGCTGTTCAAAATTTCCTGTAAATTTGCATGATACACCAGCTGGCAATTGTAACTCGCCCGATTCAAGTTTTGCTTTAATATAAGTTTCTGCCTGTTCTACTACATCCACTTCGGCTGTTCCAGGTTGTTTGTCGAAAATAACATAACCATTGAGAAATGTATTTTCGCTACGTATCATTTGTGGACCGCGTGAGTAATTCAGCTCGGCCAGTTCGCCCAATGGTACCTGAGCACCAGTCATTGAGGGTATCAGTATTTTTTTCAGTTCTTCCGGCGTGGAGCGCAACTCACGTGCATATCTTACCCTAACATGAAAGCGTTCCCGGCCTTCTACAGTGGTGGTTAACGCCATACCTCCTATAGCACTTTGCAAAATTTCCTGTACCTCGCTGATGGTCATGCCATAACGGGCAATGGCTTCGCGGTTCAGTTTTATCTCAATATAAGGAGCACCTATGGCACGGTCATAAAATACCGACCCTGGAATTACTGAAGGAACTTCCTTTAGTATTTTTTCGAGATCCAGTCCTGCTTTTTCAATGCTTTCAAGGTTCGGTCCAAAGACTTTCAATCCCATAGGTGCCCTCATGCCCGTTGAGAGCATAACCAGACGGGTCTGGATAGGTTGTAGCCTGGGTGCAGAAGTAAGACCCGGCAGATTGGTCACTTTAACTATTTCGTTCCAGATATCGTCCGGTTTTTTAATGTGTGGTCGCCATTGCCGGAAATACTCTCCATTTTCATCGGGGATAAGGAAAGTGGTTATATTTTTCGAAATAAACTGAATTAGTTTGTTCGAGGTAGATTCATGTAAGCGTGCCCATTGGTTATCCACTAAAACATACAAATCGCCTTTTTCCTTGTCATATTTTATTCCTTTGATTCGATTGACATCGATCTCATCCCCTTTAGCATTTACCTCAACCCAAATTCTTTTTTCTTCAACTTTATTTCCATTTATTTCATTTCTGACTTTTTTCACATCAATAATAAAATAACCATTCTTATCTGTTTTAAACCTTCGTCTGTGGCCATTTTCGTCAAGAATATATTCAGTTTTATAATTGATGGTGTTTTCGAACATCTGAACCGGGGCCGGATCGAGTGCCGAATTTACTCTTCCCCACTTTCCTACAGCTACTTCAACCTCTGGAATGGAAGCAAGTCTTTTATCCAGGATTTTGATATATTCAATATTTTGCTGAATTCCTGTGTGTGGCATACTGGTGGGCATTAATAGAAAGGAACCTTCGTCGAGTGCAGGCATAAATTCTTTTCCCGCTCCGGGAAAAGTCTTCGTGGCTATCTTCCAGAATCCGGTTTGTCGTATATCCAACCCTGCTTTCTCAAACCCTGATGCGGCAAATCCGAATACTTTATTAAATCCTAGCCAGATAACAATTCCCAGCAAAACTGTAAGAACAGGGACAGCAAGAAATTTCACTTTGTTTGCCAGACACCATCGCAGTAAAGGCTCATAAAAACGAACAATCATTATAAGAAGGGTAAGCACAAAGGCTACGATACCTCCCACAAAGAGGAAATTTATAAAAAAAGAATTATGGGCACCCAATGGCAACCAGCCATGTGTGAGGTAATAAAGGGCCACGAGAAGGGCAATCCCTAGATTGATATAATCAGGCATCTGCCTTCGGTCTTCAGACCATTTATGCACCAAAAGGTTATTGATGCCTATCAGAGTCAGCGCCAGAGCAGCCCATGTGTCCCATAGAACAAAAAACGCAATGCCTCCAAAAATCAGGGACATATTCCAGATATTGCTGAGACGGCGTTTATCAAATTTTATTGAAAAAATAATGTGAGAAAGCATTGGGAGTACAACAATCCCTATTACGAAGGAAGCAAGAAGTGCAAACGTTTTGGTAAAAGCGAGCGGTCTGAATAGTTTTCCTTCAGCTGCTTCCATTGCAAAGACTGGTAAAAAGCTGACGACCGTGGTTGACAAAGCCGTAATAATGGCAGACGACACTTCGGTGGTTGCGCGGAAAATGACATTTCGGAGTTTTTCTCCTTTCGCCCCCTGATTCTCAGGCATTTCAAGATGACGGATCATATTTTCCACAAGAACAATACCAATATCTGCCATCACACCAATGGCTATGGCAATACCTGACAAGGCTACAATGTTGGCATCAACCCCAAACAGCCGCATGACAATAAAAGTCATCAATACAGCCACAGGTAATAAACCGGAAATAAGTATGGATGCCCTCAGATTAAATACCAGAACGATAATTACAATAATGCTGATAA
This sequence comes from Bacteroidales bacterium, assembly GCA_012517825.1. NCBI lineage: Bacteria > Pseudomonadati > Bacteroidota > Bacteroidia > Bacteroidales > Bacteroidales bacterium. Next base: position 7,904 of record JAAYUG010000110.1, read on the forward strand.
GTACTTCGTGGGTAAGCGCTGATTCGAGTGTTCCGATCGTCTCCTGAATAAGACCGGTACGGTCGTAAAAAGGAACAATGGTCACTTTGGAAACGGTTCCATCGGCTAATGTTTTACTGGGCAAACCAGGTGTGATTTCTTTAATTTTTTCCTTAATATTATTGATCACTTCCATGGGATTTGAGCCATAGCGCGCCACAACCACAGCACCAACTGCCTCTGCTCCGCCCTTATCCAGCCCTCCTCGACGTGTGGCCGGTCCGAAACTTACCTTCGCTACATCACCAATTCTGACGGGAGTATTATTTCTGACCATAATAACGGAATTTCTCAGATCATCAAGATTTTTAAGATACCCCAATCCCCGAATTACATATTCGACTTTATTTAATTCTATAGTCTCAGCTCCAATATCAAGATTGCTGTTTTTTACAGCGTTCATGATATCCATAACGGTTACTCCATAGGATTTCATGGCATCCGGGTCGATGTCTACCTGGTATTCCTTTACATATCCACCAATGGAAGCTACTTCAGATACGCCTTCAGCAGATGCCAGTGCATACTTCACGTAATAATCCTGAATACTTCGTAATTCATGTGGGTCCCAGCCACCGGTTGGTTTTCCGGTTTTTGGATCTCGTCCTTCAATGGTGTACCAGAATATTTGCCCGAGTGCGGTGGCATCGGGACCAAGATTGGGCTGAACGCCAGGAGGCAATGTTCCGGCCGGAAGCGAATTTAATTTTTCCAGGATGCGGGAACGGCTCCAGTAAAAGTCGACCTTGTCTTTAAAAATGATATAGATAAAAGACATCCCAAACATGGATGTGCTGCGGATGGTCTTTACCCCCGGAATCCCGAGCAGTGCCGTGGTAAGCGGATAGGTTATCTGGTCTTCGATATCACGCGGCGAACGTCCCATCCATTCGGTAGCAACAATCTGCTGATTATCCCCAATGTCTGGAATAGCGTCCACCGGAACCGGATCGCGGGGTAAAAAGCCGGTATTCCAGTTAAACGGTGCTGTAATAATACCCCAAACGATAAATGTAATAAGAAGGATAAACGTTACCAGCCGGTTTTCAAGAAAATATTTGATAATCCGGTTTATCATTTTTCAACTTTTTGTTACAATTCCTTGAAAATCAATAATCCAGAAAACCAGAACCTACCGGATATCCTGGTAGATTATGGTTAACTGGAATTGTTTTTAAAATAGTTGCTTTCCTTATTTCATTTGTAAGGTATCGGCATTAAGAACTGTGTTGCTGGTATCTGATGATAAATCTTTTTCTTTTTTTATCAGTTCCATTCCGCATTTTGGGCATTTACCAGGTTTATCGCTTTTTACTTCGGGATGCATAGGACATGTATAATACACTTCAGTTTCAGCAGTTACTGTTCCGGCTTTATTACTTCCGGTTTGCGGTTGCGAACTGCATGATGCAATAAATATGACAATTGCTGTCAACGCCAAAAGGATTATTTGCTTTTTCATAATCTTAAAAATTAAAGGGTTAATGTGAAATAGAAAATCAAATTATTTTTTTGACAATCTTTCAATCAAAAGTCCTGGTCGGTAATCATTTTAAGCAATCTTGATATAGTCTGTAATATGGAATGTAATTTGGATTTACTCTGTTTTAATTGAATACTCGGAAGTAAATCAATCGAGATTTTAGCTACCTTTATTTGATTATTACAAAAGTACAGACTTCAAAAGAGATATGAATGAATCTCATCTCCGGAGAATGCAAAAAAATGCGAGTCTTAATCCAATATTCAGAATATTTCCAGGCGGGGATTCAGAAAGACTTTGTCTAATTGGAGATGTGCAACGAAAAATCAACCCGTTAGAAGGGAACAAAATGGTTGCTATAACCTGTGATGCTTTTTGCAGATGAAACTGAGAAAAAGTATATTTATCAGATAGGGAAAATGCTGAAAGGAAGTCCTTACAACAGTCATTGACCAGGGATGGTGTGGAGGAATGCTCCAGGCTTTTTTGAGGCATCCCGCATGTAACTCTTTCTCCTGTGAATGAAACCTTGACTGCAGCAATCTGGTTTGAACAAATGTGTGTCGCAATGCTCAAATGCATTCCTGCTCCAAGGAGAAGTAACAGAGTCAATATTGGTCCAACCTTTTTCATGCAATATATAAACACAAATTTAGAAAGATTGTTTGATTAAACGACTAATACTGGAAAAGATATTAGATTTACATGCAGGAAACATGGCGCTGGTTGTTTTGAAATAGGTAAACGGTTGAGACTAAATGATTTTTGATGCTTATTGTGTTTAAAATCAAAATAATATGGCGAAGACTAACATTGAAATTGCTCAGAGCATCTCATTAAAGCCTATTGAAAACATTGCCCAGCAACTTGGGCTTCCTCCGGGCGAAATTGAACTGTACGGCCGTTACAAGGCAAAAATTCCACTGCATTTTATACGGCCGGAGAAGATTGCTCAAAACCAACTGATCCTTGTTTCAGCAATTTCGCCTACCCCTGCCGGCGAAGGAAAAACTACCGTTTCCATTGGCCTGGCCCAGGGACTGAACAGACTGGGAAAGAAAACTACGGTAGTTCTCAGGGAACCTTCCCTTGGTCCGGTATTCGGAATGAAAGGAGGAGCTACCGGCGGCGGCTATTCCCAGGTTCTTCCCATGGAAGATATTAACCTGCATTTCAACGGTGATTTTGCCGCGGTGGAAAAAGCCCACAACCTGCTGGCTGCTCTTATTGACAACAACATTCAGAGCAAAAAAAGAAGCCTGAATATTGATCCGCGCACCGTTACCTGGCGCAGGGTGATGGATATGAACGACCGTTCACTGCGCAACATCATCGTGGGTCTTGGCGGAACATCCTCCGGCATTCCACGGGAAACCGGTTTTGATATTACGGCTGCATCAGAAGTCATGGCGATTTTATGCCTTGCTGAAAATATCAGTGATCTGAAAACACGCCTGGGAAATATTTTTATTGGCTTCACGTTCGACAAGAAACCTATTTATGCCAGGGATCTGAAGGCAAACGGCGCCATGGCGGCCTTGCTGAAGGATGCCATCAAACCCAACCTGGTGCAAACCATCGAAGGAACGCCGGCAATTATACACGGAGGTCCCTTTGCCAATATTGCCCAGGGAACAAATTCCGTTATTGCAACCAAAATGGGATTATCCTGGTCTGATTATGTGGTAACCGAAGCAGGATTCGGATTCGACCTGGGTGCCGAAAAATTCTTTGACATCAAATGCCGGTATGCAGGACTCTTTCCTGCAGCCGTCGTTCTGGTTGCTACGGTTAGAGCACTCAAATACCATGGAGGTGCCGACCTCAAAAACCTGCGGGAACCCGATATGGAAGCACTGGCCAAAGGCATTGAAAACCTGGGTAAACATATCGAAAACATTAAGTTGTTCAACATCTGCCCTGTCGTGGCCATTAACCGTTTCGAGTCCGATACGGAGGAGGAAATTCGTTTTGTTGCTGATTATTGCACTTCAAAAGGCGTTCAGGCCGAAGTGGCCGATGTGTTTGCCAGGGGTGGGGAAGGAGCTCTTGCCCTGGCCAGACGCGTAATCCTTACTGCCGAAAAGTGCCCGGGGGAATTTACCCCGCTGTACGACTGGAACTGGAGCGTGGAGAAAAAAATTGAAACAATTGCCAAAAAAATTTACGGGGCCGAAGCAGTTGACTATACCCCCAAAGCAAAAAATCACCTCCGCAAAATACTGGATCTTGGACTGCAGAATCTTCCCGTTTGCATTGCAAAAACCCAGAAATCCCTGTCCGATAACCCTGAACTGCTTGGAAGACCAAAAGATTTTGTGGTAACGGTGCGCGAAATTGAAATAGCCGCCGGAGCCGGATTCCTGATTCCTATAACAGGTGAAATTATGCGTATGCCCGGATTACCTGATGAACCCGCCGCTGAACACATTGATATTGATGAAAATGGCCAGATCACCGGGTTGTTTTAATATTTTCGTTGAGAAACCCGGCTAATTTTTGTGATGCCTGCCTCAGAAGATCCTTTGAATCACGAAGGATTTCCTCTGTACCTGGGGAATGGTCATAAAGCGTTATTACCTGCAGGATTCCCCGCGGAGGTTTGCTTTTCAGGGCGGAACTTGCAGTTCCGGCTATGACCAGCATGGGCTTCCCTTCTCTTATGGCCATTTGCCGGATTCCTTCCACGGTTTTTCCCTGCAGGGTCTGTTCATCATACCTGCCTTCCCCGGTTATTACCAGATCACATTTTTTCAGTTCTTCTCCGAAACCAGTCAGCCGTGCCACCATATCAAATCCGGGAAGCAGCAAGCCACGGCAAAAGGCCATCAGACCGAATCCCAGACCACCTGCAGCTCCTGCTCCGGGGATCATCGAATAATCTTTCCCTGTTTTTTGTTCAACCAGCTTCGCCAGCTTCTTTAGTCCATGGTCCAGAAGTCTGACGTCAGGCGGTGCTGCACCTTTCTGCGGCCCATATACAAAAGCCGCACCTTCTTTTCCGTAAAGCGGGGCTGCAACATCACAAAGAACCCTGACCCTGTTTTCAAATACAAGATCATGAATGGCAACATCATCATAATCATGAATCCTGACAAGATTTTTCCCGGTTGGAATCACCAGGTTTCCTGATTTGTCATAAAATCGATACCCTAAAGCAGCAGCCATCCCTGTTCCTCCGTCATTAGTGGCACTGCCTCCCAGGCAGACAATAATTTCCTCACACCCGTTTCTGAAAGCATCCAGCATGAGTTCTCCGGTTCCGTATGTTGTGGTATACAGGCAGTTCCGTTCTTTTTCTTTCAGCAATGTGAGCCCTGATGCTGCCGACATTTCGATATATGCCCTTTTACCTTCCTTATCAGTTCCATACCTTGCTGTAATTTTGCGAAAAAGCGGATCGTTGACAACTGCTGAGCGATAAATTCCCTGGCTGTGCCGAACCAGAATATCCACCGTTCCTTCTCCTCCGTCGGCCATAGGAAAAAGAATAGCATTGCCACGAAACCCTCCGGCGGTGAGTCCATCCAGTATGGTTTCCGCTACCTCTCCCGCATCGAGTGAACCTTTAAATTTATCGGGTGCAATCAAAATCCGCATACCCGGAAACATAATTTTGTCTTAAATTTAGTGTTTTCTTCAATACTCTCCGATTATGCTGTCAATAATCCGCCCTACACTGATCCTTGATGAAGAACGTGTGCGGGAAAACATCGAACGCATGGCCCGGAAGGCAAAACACAATGCAATTGGTTTCCGCCCGCATTTCAAAACCCACCAGAGTGCTGAAATAGGTGGCTGGTTTCGTGATTACGGCGTAAAAAAGATTACCGTCTCATCCTTTCAGATGGCATGCTATTTTGCCGAATCCGGCTGGGATGATATAACCATAGCCTTCCCGGTAAACGTTTGTGAACTGGACCAGATGCAGAATCTTGCTTCCACAGTACATCTCAACCTGCTGGTTTCTTCCTCAGAAACGGCTGATATACTTGCGCGGGATATAAAAACAGATATCGGTATATTCATTGAAATTGATACAGGATATAAACGCAGCGGAATCGATATCAATGACATGGCTTCCCTGGAAAAAATTCTTGTTCGATTGGGCAAAAACAAACATCTTCATTTTGAAGGTTTTCTGACCCACACAGGGCAAACTTATCTGGCGGCCGGACCTGATCAGATCCGGAGCATTTCGACAGAAACATTTGCACAGCTTGCGAAGCTGAAGGAATATTTTCATTCAGCCTATCCGCATGCGATTGTTTCGGTGGGCGACACACCCGGTTGCTCTGTAATGGACAATTTTACCGGTATTGATGAAATCAGGCCGGGAAATTTTGTTTTCTATGACCTCATGCAACTGCAACTGGGCGCCTGCCGGCCCGAGGAGGTGGCTGTTGCCATGGCCTGTCCGGTGGTTGCTGTGTACCCCGAAAGGAACGAAATCATAATTTACGGTGGCGCTATCCATTTCTCGAAAGAATATATAACGCTTCCGGGAAAGGGATCCATTTTCGGAATGCTGGTATATTTCAGGAACGGCAAATTCTCTGAACCTGACCCGGATATATGGATCAGCAAGCTGTCACAGGAACACGGTACGGTGAAAACGGTTCCTCACCAGGCCGCACATTTTTCCGTAGGAGATATTTTGTTTTTTATACCCGTTCACTCCTGCCTTACGGCCCATCTTATGCGCGACTACCAAACCCTGTCAGGCGAAATCATTCAGACCATGAACAGCTGATCTGAAATGGCGATATAATTAAAGAAAGTTGCGCGAACTTTTTTCGCTTTTGCCGATGATTTCCTATATTGCACTGGAAAATTGCATGCATATGGATAATTCACGTCGTTCATTTCTCAAAACAGCAGGAGCAGGAAGCCTGGCTGTTATTTCGGCAACTGGAGCTGTTCTGGCATCCTGTAACTCGGAAAGCAGGAAAAAACCGGCGAATAATTCCGAACAGCTTGTCCTTAACCTTTCCTGCCAGGAAGGGGTGGCACCCGGAGAAACCCTCACCGAAAAGCTCGATTTTCTTGAAGCCAATGGTTTTACAGGCCTTGAACCCTGGGGAGGCGGAATCACAAAACGGGTAGATGAACTGAAACAGGCTCTGTCCGGAAGAAATATTAAAATCAGCGTAATTTGCGCAGGTTTTGAAGGATATCTGATTGCCGACAAACCGGAACCCCGCGAAAAAGCAATGAAAAGTATCCGGGAAATTCTTACTGCCGCCGGCGAACTGGGCGCCTATGGTGTAATTGTGGTTCCTGCTTTCAACAATCAGCCTTCTCTTCCCTTTGTCGAAAGCCGTGAACTGCTGGTAAATCAGCTGAAGGAACTGGGCGAACATGCCGCTGCCAACCATACCCGAATCATCCTTGAACCTCTGAACAGAAAAGAAGCATGGTTTCTCAGGCTGGTAGCCGATGCCGCCGCCATTTGCCGCGATGTTGACAGCCCCGGTGTAGGATGCATGGGCGATTTCTGGCATATGACATGGGAAGAAACCAGCGATATGGGCGCCTTCCTCTCGGCCGGCAACTATCTTACCCATGTTCATATTGCCAGCCGCCAAACAAGAAATTTTCCGGGAGAAGACCCCAACGACAATTATGTTGAAGGCTTTAAAGGACTTAAGTACATAAAATACAAGAATTTCGTAAGCTTTGAATGCGGATCAAAGGGAGACAAGAAAATCACCATCCCTGCGGCTGTCCGTTTGCTTAAAGAACAATGGGATCAAGCCTGATATAAATTGCTGAATCCGTTTCTTGATTTCTTTTTCCTGGTGTTTCATACCAGCCTGACACTTTTCAATGCGTTGGGCTGGATATGGAAACCATTGCGGAGAATCAACCTTCTGACCCTCCTGTTAACCGGATTTTCATGGTTTATTCTGGGCTTGTTCTATGGTATGGGATATTGTCCCTTGACCGACTGGCATTTCCGGGTTTTGAAAAATATGGGTCAGACAAACCTTCCGGATAGCTACCTCCAGTACCTGACTATGCGGTTCTTCCATTGGCAAATTCCTGCCGAAATCATTGATTTTGTAACTGCTTCTGTTTTCTTCCTTGCTCTGTTAATTTCGTTGTGGCTCAATATCAGAGATTGGCGGAACAGAAAAAAATACCCCGCTTCCGGTAATTAATTGTAAACCATATTAAAAACTGGAAGATAATCCCCTTGAACTTTTTTTGGATTGTTTTGTTTAATCTTTGGAAAAAAATCCAAAATTTAAATAGCAACGTTTATGAAAAATGTTTTTGTCGTTATGATTTTACTCGCCTTATCACACGGAGTTTTTGCGCAGAAATCATTTTATGATTTCACTGTAACTACCATAGACGGAGAACAATTCCCTCTTTCTTCCCTGAAAGGGAAAAAAGTCATGGTGGTTAATACGGCCTCGAAGTGCGGTTTTACACCCCAGTATGCTGAACTGGAAAAACTCTATAAACAGTATGGGCCTGATAAATTTGTCATCATTGGCTTTCCTGCCAACAATTTTATGTCGCAGGAACCAGGAACCAACGAAGAAATCAAGGAATTCTGCAAACGAAATTACGGAGTAAGTTTCCCGATGATGTCGAAAATTAGTGTGAAAGGTGATGACATGCATCCGCTCTATAAATGGCTCACATCTAAGGAACTGAATGGTGTTCAGAATTCCAGTGTTCAGTGGAACTTCCAGAAATACCTTATCGATGAAAACGGAAAACTGGTAAAGGTAATACCTCCCAGGCAAAGCCCGTTATCAGATGAGATTGTGTCCTGGATTACCGGGAAAAACTAACTGTTTAGGCACTGATCA
>JAAYUG010000111.1 GCA_012517825.1 Bacteroidales bacterium
GACCAGTTATCATGGCGGCTTCGTGCTCATTCGGAGTAAGATACTCAATCTTTGACAGCAGGTCGGAGGCAATCGGAAACGCCGGAGCAGGGTTCAGAATAACAGGAATCTTATGAACTGAGGCAATTTCAATGGCTGTGCGGATGGCCGGAACGGGAATTTCGTGCTGAAGCAAAACAATTTGTGCTTCGGCTATTACATGTTCAATGGCCTGAATGTCGTCCGGTGTAACCGCATGGTTTGCACCCGGTGCAACCGCTATGCTGTTTTCTCCGGTGGCGGCCACATTAATGAGTGCCACACCGGTAGGTTTATCGGGCGAAATTTTTACAAAGCTGACATCAATACCTTCCTTTTTCAGACAGGTAAGCGTGTCAGCTCCAAGGGAATCATTGCCCACACAACCGGCAAATATGACGTTTCCTCCGGCCCGTGCAGCCGCTACAGCCTGATTGGCCCCTTTGCCTCCCTGGACTTTGAAAAAATCACCTCCGAGAATGGTTTCTCCCGGCCTGGGAATGTGGGGTACCTTGATAATCATATCAACATTGGCACTGCCAATAACAAGAATGCGGGGTTTCATGAAACAAATTTTTAGTAAAGCCTTGCTGCAATAATCAGAGCCAGGCCGATAACATAAAAAAGAAACATGAGGCCGAGCAGTCCGGTAACTTTCTGAACTCCCTTAAATTCCTTCCAGATAATCACTCCCCAGAGCGCTGCAATAAGAGTAGCTCCCTGCCCGAGTCCATACGATATGGCAAATCCTGCTTTTCCGGAAGCGATGATATTCAGGGTAAAGCCGATGCTCCAGATGACACCTCCCAGAATACCTACCAGATGCAGGCCAAGTCCCTTTTCGGCAAAATAGTCGGCATAGGTTACTTTTTCCCCGCTCAAAGGTTTGTACATAAAAATGGTATTCCATACAAAATTGGAAACCAGAAGGCCAAGAGCAAAGATAACAGAGGCCGAATAAGGTGTAAGTTTGCCGGCTTCAGGCATGGAAAAGTCGGTAATCATGGAAGCGGCGACAAACCGGTAGAAGAATCCCATCAGCACCCCGGCTATGAGCGAAACAACGATACCTTTGATGGGAGTTTGTGTCTGGCCTTGCTGTTTTTTGCGATACGCAATGGCGTCAAGTACAATGGCGAGGGTAACGAGTGCAACACCGGCAAAAAGGAGCCAGGCATTTCCCACAGGTGTGGCAACATAGTTGGTAATCACGCCGATTACCAGCGCAAGACCAATTCCTACCGGAAAGGCAACTGCCATTCCGGCAATGTCAATGGCTGCAACCAGCAGAAGGTTGGCCAGATTGAACACAACGCCGCCGGTGAAGGCAAGAATAAGTGAATGTGCATCAGCCTGGGATAGGTCAGAAAGAAAGCTTCGTCCTTCAGTTCCTGAACTGCCCAGGGTAAAAGCAAACAACAGGGAGAGGAGAAGAACTCCCAGTGCATAGTCCCAGTAAAATAATGGAAAACTCCATTTACGGGTGGCCAGTTTCTGGGTGTTGGCCCATGACCCCCAGCACAGCATGGTGACAAAACACAGCAGTACTGCAACAGAATAGGAATGTATGGTGATCATCCGGTTGTAGGTTTAGGTTAGAACAAACGTTTGAGCAAAAATAAAAAAATTATTAATATCCAACAAATTCCTGTAAATTTTTTCCCGATTCAACCTTATGATTTTTCTCAGTTTTATGTTTTGAACTGTAACCGGCAAATATTGAAATTATTACCAAGAGCGCTGGAAGGAATTTAGAAGGAACCAAACCGGCAATAAAGCCACCCTATGTCCCGGATTTTTTTGACGAATCATCGCCTGAATCGGGATGCTTTTTCTAATTATTTTGAAGATGCGGAAGGGATGTTTATTTGTTTTACCGAATCCCTTTCAATGAGCCGTGCTTTTAGCCTGATGGCAACCGGCTTTGCCGGGCGGGGGTTCTGGATATACCGGAGAAGTACATTTACCGCGAGGCGTCCTATTTCACTTTTCTGCTGTTCGATGGTTGTCATGGGAGGTACCAGATAGGCAGAGAAAGGTTGTTCATCAAAGGATACCAGGGAAAAGTCGCGGGGTATCTGAAGCCCCATTTCGCGGGCAGCTTTGATCACTCCCAGGGAAATCAGATTACTGAGGGCGAAGACGGCATCGGGAGGTTTTTCAAAGCTGAAGAGAAGGCGGGTCTGAATATATCCGTTTTCTTCACTAAAACTGTCCCCCACAATCAGTTCCTGGTCGGCGGGTATATGGTTTCTTTTCAGGGCTTCAAGGTACCCGCTAACCCGGTCGCGGTTGGGCTGGCTGCCACGGAGGCCCTGGATACAGGCAATGCGCTTGTGTCCGTGCCGGATCAGATGGTCAACGGCGTCGAATGCACCCTGATAATTGTCGGTGGTAATATAGGGTACGGAAAGGTCAGGGAAGTAACGGTCGATGATCACAACCGGGAACCCCGATTGGTAAAGTTCTTCGATATGACGGCTGCGCAGACCAACCGGAGCAATGATCATTCCGTCCACCTTCCTGTTTTTCAGAATCCGCACCAGTTCTACTTCAGCCTCCTGGTTTTCTCCGCTGTCGCAAAGAATGATAAAATAACCCTTTGCCCTTGCTTCCTGCTCAATGGTCTTTGCAATATCAGCAAAGAAGGGATTGGCGATATCAGGTATAATCAACCCGATGGTTTCGGTCTTATCGAGCTTCAGTCCGCGCGCCAGGCTGTTGGGGGTATAGTTCATCTCCCGTGCTGCCTGCAAAACCCGCTCACAGGTTTCCTTACTGATTCTGAATTCTTCTGCCTTGCCGTTCAGAACGCGCGAAACGGTAGTTATTGATAATCCCAGCACCCTGGCCAGCTCACGGATATTAACAGAACCAGGCATAACTTTCATTGGCTTCAGCAAAACAAATGTAATGATTTATCCGAAAAAACAAACGATTGAGCTATGCGGAATTTTAATGTGTTAACCCAGCAAAAGCCGGTTGATGAGGTTATTGCAATTTGTATACACCAAATTTTTTTTCCAGAACATTTGCTCTATAATCAAAAATGCGTTGCAATTGTTTTTTTATGAACAGTGTGTTCGCTAAAGCTCCCAGTATTCCATTGGGCGGCTGATAGGTAACAATATCGGTCATTAGTACACCACCAGCAATGGGTTCAATTCTATGTTCGTGATGCCACATTGAGTAAGGTCCAATTCTTTGCTCATCAACGAAATATTCTTTTTCCCTGACGTGCGTTATCTCTGTTACCCAGTTTATTTTTAATCTTAGCAAAGGGCTTACCTTGTATGTAATAATCATGCCCGGATACATTTTTCCATTCCCCGTAGAGCTGGTTATCAGAAAACCCATATAGGGGGGTGTAATTTCCTTTAGGTTACCTGGCGATGAAATAAATTCCCATATCACATCGATGGAAACAGGTAATTTCTGGGATTTAAGTAGTTGATAAAAAGCCATTTCTTGTAAATTAAATTATCTAAAATTCAAAGCATTTAGAAAGTCTTCTGCTTTTTTGTTCCATATTTCTTTTTTATTGGAATCCATATTATCATAGGCATTAACTAAAAAAAATATTGAATGATTTGCAAAGTTTATTTATTCGTTGTTCGAGCCAGTAATCTGTTACATCACACATATATTTTTTCAATCTTTTCTTTTGCCAGGTAGGGTATCAGATTACTATCATCACCAAGAGGGTTGAACGAATCAATATAAATTACTTTATTACCATTTTCCAGCAACTACTTTTCATAGAATTTCATAGTTACTCGGTGAAAAGCGATTTTCTGTTGATGAAATTTACATTGTTTGAAAAATAGAAATTCTTCAATCAGCCAGATTGGTCTTTCTCTGGCAAGGCATGGATTTTGTTCGAATAGCTGATGAGGAAAAACAAGACTTATTGTTTTGTATTTATAACTATTCTTGATTTGATGCATAGGTAAGGGAAACGAGGAATGCAGGACTAATGGACTATTTGGATTTATAATACTGCCCTCCAAGAACCAAAGCAGCTGAAATAATCATTACGTTCTTAATTATATATTGGCCTTCAAGTGACGGCGTGAGAATATTTCCGTTCTGGAAGGTTACCTCAGGTAAAAAAACCAGAGGCATGAAAGTCCCGATCATTTGAAGGAAAAGCAATGCAATGGCTATTTTGGTTGTTCGCTGAAACAGGAAGGTGATTCCGATGGCCACTTCCCACCATCCTATGGCAACCAGCCAGAATTCCGGTGAACCGAAAGGAAGCCAGGCCACTGTAGCTTTGAGTAAGCTTTCGGCAGAAGAAACATCAAATGGTTTTAAGATTCCAAACCAGATAAAAATAATGGCAAACGAAATCCTGATGGCGGGTATGCTCCATTTGCTCATTGTTCTGGCAATCATTTGATCTGTTCTTGAGATAAGTTCTTTCATTTTCATTTTACATAGTTTATAAACAGCAATTGATTAAAAAATGAGACAGCTAAACTCTCAATGCAGAGAATCCACCGTCTGCGTGTATTACCTGTCCGGTTATCCACCCAGCTTCTTCCGAAAGGAGAAACGTGGCTAAACTAGCAATATCATCAGGTTTCCCAATCCTTTTCAGAGGGTGTCTTTGTGCGCTTGCATCACGTTTTTGTTCCGTATTCAGAAAAGGGTTTGCCAAAGGGGTATCCGTTATTGAAGGGGCGATACAATTTACCCGGATTTTCGGAGCATATTCCGCGGCCAGTGCTTTTGTCAACCCTTCAATAGCTCCTTTGGAGGCTGAAACCATAGTATGAAAGGGCAATCCGGTTTGAACAGCCACCGTTGAAAACAGAACAATCGAAGCATGCTCACTCTTTTTCATTTTTGGCAAAACGGCCTGAAGTATTTTTACCGCTCCAATAACTTGTAACTGAAAATCATCAATGAAATCAGTTGGTTTAATTCTCTCAAATGACCGGAGATTAATGCTTCCAGGGCTGTAAACCAATCCGCTTATGGCTTCCGGAAGAAAATCAAGTGAAAAGCCCTCATCGAGAACATTGAGGCGAAAGTATTTCAAAGACGGATGTTCAGAATGAATCTCATTCTTATTAAAGCTTCCAAACACCTGGTGTCCAGCTTCAGCCAATTGCAATGCAATAGCTTGGCCGATTCCCGAGGATGCACCAATGATCAGGTAGTTAGCCATAGTTATGTCGTTAATAATTTAACACTAATAACAAATTGAATTTGTTTTTGTTAATGCCGGATTGAATTTTTGCCTGCGTTCTCAAGGCTCAGCCTTTCACCAGGAGGAGATTTCGGAAAATACCAGCCTGAGCGAAATGAATTTCTTATCAACCAAAATTCTTGCTTAAACCATTAATATTTTTTTAAAAAGTATATATGTAATTCAAATATATATTTAAAAACCATAGTCCTGAAGATTCTCAAGGAAGAAGGACCAATGCACGGATATGCGCTTAGCCGGCGGGTTGAGGAACTTACAGAGGGTAAAATCCGGCTTTCCTACGGAGCGTTGTATCCGGTTCTTCATAAACTGGAAAGGGGAAACATATTGACTAAAAGATCAGAGAATTACAACAACCGGGTGCGGATTTACTATAGCCTCACTCCCCGGGGGGAATCTCTGGTTTCGGAAAAGATCAATGAGATGAAGGAATTTCTCGAATCTCTTCGGAGAATTGTAGAATTAAAGAGCGGCCTGAACTATGTATGAGCTCTCTCCGCAGGATGTCAATCAGATCAGCCATGATATCAGCAGGCTGGAAATCAATTTTTCTCCCCTTGCTGATGATCTCATTGATCATGTTTGCTGTAATGTGGAATATGAAATGATGAAGGGGTTTGATTTTTCTGAAGCGTATGAAAAGGTGAAGAGGAAAATGGGTTCTTTGCGAAGATTAAGGAAAATTCAGGAAGCATCATTGTATGCAGTTGACTCAAAATACAGAAAGATGAAAAACATGATGAAGATTTCAGGCATAGCCGGCACAATCATACTGGCTTTGGCCTCCTTGTTTAAGATCATGCACTGGCCCGGTGCCGGACGGGCTATCCTCATATCCCTGCCTTTTCCGTATATGGTATATTCACCTGTTTATCTTTCGATTACAAGAAAGGATCCCAGTCATTCCATTTGTCATATTATCATACCATTGCCGTACTTTTTCTGCTTGTTTTCATCTCAGCTTTCCCGGCATGGCTTTCTTTGAATGTGGCTAAGAACAAAATAGAAGATAGTCTTTCTCTGGCAGCAAATAGCAGTCATGTAGCCAATGCTGTACCTTCTCCTTCGAAAGCTGGCGACACATATCAGGTTATCCGGAAAATAGATTATTTGCTGGACCTGGCAGCCCGGTATAGACAGCTGGATCTGCAATACTTTGGAATAAATTCTGAAGAATGGAACCACAATCCGCAGATTCTGCTTAATTCATCCAAATGGTCAAAATGGCCCAGGCCGAAAGTAAGCAAAGTATTGTTTCAGCGGGAAGAAGAAATCAAAACAAAGTTCCTTTGGGAATTGCAGGATCTGATCATGTATCTTGAAAATCTTCCGGAGCATAGCAATCCGGCCCTTTCATTGCCTGAAATGCTGGGTGTAGAAAAACTGCCATCCGGTTGTTCAGATGGAAGTCGGATATTGAAGGAAGCAGCAATTTGGGGAGCAGTAATTTCCCCTGGTTTCTGATTTATCTGAACCAGGCGGAAGCAAATCTGAAACTGAGCAGATTGACATTATAACCCATTGCAGATTCTTTGATCACATTGGAAAAGTAATAGACATTTCTTCCTGCGAAAGGATGTTCTTTATGAAATGTGAGGGTAATCACTTCGTCCTGCAAAACAGGATGATATTTCCTCAGAATCGTATTCCGGCCCTTAATCCGGAACTGCTAAATAGGGAGAAGTTGACGAAGGAGGAGGGAGGTGTGGTTACGGATGTGCCGGAATTGTTTCTTTCCTGTTCCAGGTAACGTGTGTAGGAAAAGCCAGGTGAAAATTCGAATCCGAGATAGAAATTATCGGTTACGTAATAGTCGCAACCAGCCAGGCCTGATAAACCAAGCTCAAAATAGGCAGGATAATTCCCGTTAGTCCAGATGTTATGGGTGGTTATGTGTGTTGTGCCCGCAATGTATTTTCCTCCGGAGGTTCTCCAGCCGAGTGTCAAAGCGGTACCAAGATACGGGGAAAACCTGCCGCTGCCTAAGTGTTTTTCCACCCCCGGGCTGAGGCTGAATTCGAAGGCAGTATTTTTTTCAATGTTTTCGTTGCTATTGAACGGATGGGATGTTCCGGAATTGAAGTTCATGCCGAGTCCCATACGAAACGCAAGATCCTCCTGCAGGAAAAAGCGGGCTTTCAGATAGGGCATTTGAAAAAGCGAGCCGGCTGAAGCGTCGAATAAAGCGGCGGGATTCAAGGTTATTTCAAAGGCATTTTTCCCTTTTTCCTGTCCGTTCGAAAGCATTGTGATTCCTGGAAAGAGCATCCATACAAAAAGCCATCTTTTCATAGCATTTTGAATTAGTTTGAATAAATGAGATCAATACCCTTTTTTGGTGAAAAGCACAACCATGGTTTCTTCGGGATGAATTTTCACCCTGTACTTGTTCACTCTGCCATTTCCACTAGCAAAAATCATACCAGGAAGATATTCCCGGTTCCATACGATAAGCGGAATTTCCCGGGTTTTTGTGGATTTATTTACGATGATGCTGAGATACTTTTCGCCGCACTTCGCTGTTTTCATCAGTATGTTTTTTTGCGGGGAAGCAAACCTCACCGGGAAGGACGTTATGTTTTCCTTAACTTCCATTTGAAGCCAGGCAATCAGTGGTCCATAATCTTCCTGGATGCGGCTTCCGAGGCCGAGCAAAGAGGGGATCCACACTACTTCTCCCTGACCGAACCGGTTTCTGATACCGGCAGGTTCATTCCGGAAAGTGCAAATGACCTGGCCGGTACCGGGAGCGATGATTCCGCGCCAGAGGTGAGCCGGGAGGGTGTTATTTCCTATCCTTATTTCGAACAGGTTCTCAGTGAATTTAAATTCGCTGATGTTTCCTCCGAAAAGCCGTTCAAACGGGAACCCTGTTTTCATGGTATTATGGAGGTTTTCGTCGAAATAAGCCGTCAGCCCTTCAACGATGAGTTTACCTCCGTGGCTTACAAAATGTTCCAGAAGGGTTGCATAGCGTGAAGGGATGGCGATCTGATGGGCCAGAATGATGACGGTTCCGGCATAGTTGTTCCGGGAAAAATCAAATTCTTCAAATGCGTTTATGCTGGCATTGATTCCAAGTTCACTTAGCGCTTCAAAGTAACCAAGGATGGATTTCATCACCCCACCCGGGTTGCGTGCCTCGTAGTTTTGTGCCGAGCCGCCAGCCATTTTCTTTTCAGCCCAGAGGGACTCGCGGACGTATAAAAGGTGAATACCTGATTCAGTCTCCTGCAGACCGGTAAAAAGGTCGGGCCGTGATTGCAGGGTTTCAGCAACCTTTGCAATGGCCTGCATACGGTCGGATGGCCGGTTTTGAAAGTTCAGCAGGGCCCATTCTCCTGCTTCTATGCCGGAACTTCGCGGATTCAGAGACCAGAAAATTCCTCCCCTGGCTTCCGAGGCCAGAAGAATCCAGAGCCACTGGGTGATTTCTTCGGGTGAGGGACACATGGGGGCAAAACCGCTATACGTATTATTCCCTCCCTGGAGTTCAGTCATAAACCATGGCAGGTGACCTGCTCCGGAACGGATGATTTCGCTGTTGGCCGACATGGCAAGGGCATACTGCTGCCTGGTAAAGTACCCGAAATGCCATGAAGCATGGGCTGAACCTCCCAGATGAGAAAGGAAATTTCTCCACGAAGGGAAGTCGTATTCGGCACAGTTCTGAAAAATTGCATGATTGTTCACATGCAACTCATGTACTGTGTCGTATTTTTGTATTTCATCGGCAATCCATTGCAGGTACCAGGTGTTGAGATCGCGAAGGAAGGCCTGATCGGTCAGGTCAAGCAGTATCGGGTATCCTTTTTCGGTAAATTCTCTGAGCGGATGATTCTGCAACCATTCTTTATAGCGTTTGCGGGTAAATTCGTTTTTCGGTATTTCACCACCTGTTCCGGGTTCATTGATCAGCACCCAGCCTCTTAAAGCGGGAAACCGGCTGTAATGGGTAACCAGTTTTTCAATGTAAGCTGCAACCGACCGAAGGTGCTCTTCATCGCGGGGAAATTTGAATCCTCCGATGTCAGTTTTTTCCGTTGCCGGAAACAGGGTGGCAAAGACCTGAATGCCGCAACGTTCTGCTGCATGGAAAGCCTCATCAAACAAAGAGAAATCCCATACCGAATCACCTTTGTGCATGTACGATTCGAACATGCGGATACGGCATACCGTCATGTGGTTGTCTTTTATAGCCCGGAACCAGGAATCAATTTCACCGGGAGTCTGACCGGGTTCAATAAATACCTGCGCCCCTAAAAAAGGGAGTTGTCTTTCAGTATTCTGTGCAGATAACGACCTGGAGAGGATCATACCAACACCGATTAATAAACAGGTAATAAGGACAGGTTTCTGCATAGGAAAAATTATACAGCGAATTTAACAAAAGAAGATGATTGCGCATAATTCAGACTTATTCATATGGGGCCGAAGAAATGAGGTAAACCAGATGAATTGATTCCTAAAGAAATGCACCTGAGTAAAAAATCGCCTGAAGTGCGATTAAACACATAGGAAACACATAGGACACATAGAAGCACATAGGACGCATAGAAATCACATAGGACACATAGGAAACACATAGGAGACATAGGGTGTGCCGTTGCCTCTATGTGTTCTATGTTAACCTATGTACCTATGTGTTAAAAAAGAGGGTAGCTGAGTAAAACACATAGTACACATAGAAACACATAGAGCACATAGGACGCATAGGAAGCACATAGGACACATAGGGTGTGCCGTTGCCTCTATGTGTTCTATGTCAATCTATGTGTCTATGTGTTAAAAACCCGAAGATCAATAACAGTACGCAATGCTTTTTTGACAGTGGTTTTTTTCAGGCAGTCGTTAAAAATGATGCGTAGTTCAGGATTATTTAAGCAGAGAGAGGAGGGTTTGCCGCAGCAATTCTCCGCGCAGACCCCTGGCTACAATAATTCCGTTTCCGTCGAGGAGGAAGTTCATGGGAATGCCATCGACCTGATAAAGAGCGGCAGCCTCAGAATTCCAGAATTTGAGGTCACTTACATGGTAAGGCCAGTTCAGGTTATCTTCTTTTATGCCCCTGAGCCAGGCATCACGCGAGCGGTCGAGGGATACGCTGTACACAGTAAAACCCTGTCCTTTGGTAAAGGATTTGTCTTTGAATTCGTTATACACTTTCACCAGATTTGGGTTTTCTGCTCGGCAGGGCGGGCACCACGAAGCCCAGAAATCAATTAGCACCATTTTTCCGCGGAGGGAAGAAAGGGCAATTTCTTTTCCGTCAGGAGATGGAAGCACTATTTCCGGAGCTTGATTACCGGGTTCAAGTCCGATTACTACTCCGGCCGGAGAAGAACTTCCGGACTGTTTGTTACCCGATGATCGGTTACATGATATTATAAGAGCAGAAAAGGCAAGGATAAGGGCTATCTGTTTCATAGGGTAGTTTTTGTTTAAAAGATTAGACGAATGCATCTGTTGCAACCTCATTGTATTGGATAACAATTCAGGGCTCAATTCGTTCAATATGTGCTCCCAGTTGGTTGAGGCGCTCGTCGATTTTTTCGTATCCGCGGTCAATCTGTTCAATGTTGTGGATAATGCTTTTTCCCTGAGCCGACAGGGCAGCAATCAGCAGGGCGACGCCGGCACGGATGTCGGGTGAGGTCATAGTGGTTCCCCGAAGCTGGAAGCGGCGGTTCAGTCCGATGACGGTAGCTCTGTGCGGATCGCAGAGGATAATCTGGGCGCCCATGTCGATCAGTTTGTCGACAAAGAAAAGGCGGCTTTCGAACATTTTCTGGTGGATGAGCACACTGCCCTTGGCCTGGGTTGCAATTACCAGCATCACACTCAGGAGGTCGGGGGTAAATCCTGGCCAGGGTGCATCGGAAATGGTAAGAATGGAGCCGTCGATGAATGTGTCGATTTCATATTCTTTCTGGGCAGGGATATAGATATCATCGTCCCTTTTTTCGAACCGGATGCCCATGCGGCTGAACCACCAGGGAATAATACCAAGGTTTTGCCAGGAAACGTTTCTAATTGTAATCTCTGATTGGGTCATGGCGGCCAGACCGATAAAGCTTCCGGTTTCGATCATGTCGGGCAGAAGGCGGTGTTCACATCCATGAAGTGATTCCACTCCTTCGATGGTGAGAAGATTGGAGCCTATTCCCGATATGCGAGCCCCCATGCGGTTAAGCATATGGCAAAGCTGTTGCACATAAGGTTCGCAGGCAGCATTGTAGATGGTGGTGGTTCCCTTTGCCAGCACGGCCGTCATAATAATGTTGGCCGTTCCGGTAACCGAAGCTTCATCCAGGAGAATGTACCCTCCATGGAGGTTTTTTGCCTCAATGGTATAGGTATGCTGGTCGGGATGATAAGTAAAGTGGGCACCCAGCTGCTGGAGGCCGAGGAAGTGTGTATCGAGCCGCCGACGTCCGATTTTATCTCCGCCCGGCTGTGGGATGCTTCCGAAGCCAAAACGGGCCAGGAGAGGGCCAATGACCATCACTGATCCCCTCAGACTTGATCCGAGTTTTTTGAATTCTTCGCTTCGCAAAGCTTCGGGATGGATGTTTTTTGCCTGGAACGAGTAAACCCCATGGCTGACATGATTTACCTCAACTCCCAGTATGCGAAGGAGATCAATCAGTATGAGCACATCTCGTATTTCGGGAATGTTGGATATGGTTACTTTGTCGGGCGTGAGAAGTGTTGCACTGATTACCTGCAGGGCTTCGTTTTTGGCACCCTGTGGTACGATCTCACCCCGGAGGCTATGGCCTCCTTCTATGACAAAGGTACTCATGCGCGGGCAAGGTAATTACCGTGGTTTATTCCGTTGATTATTCCGTTTCTTGTTCCTGATTTTTGGGGCGAGAAGCTCCCGTGTTTCTGATAGGTGCATGTCGGGCGGAAACTGAATGTCCTGTCCGATCATTTCCTTCAGGTCGTTGAAAATAACTTCATCACTTACCTGTTCCCTGTTCCATGTAAGATAAAGCTTTTTCATGTGGTTGGCCAGATTGCGCAACATTTCCATGCGCCGCTGTTCATCTTCCACCTTCATGATTTCTTTGGCCAGCATTTCAACAACCTTTCCGTAGTGCCGGAAACGGATTTCACCCGAAGGGTAAGGAATGCGGTTGGGTTTTTCTTCCAGCACCTCCTTTTTGGGCATTTCGTAAGGACTGTCGATATCCAGCTTATAGTCGGCCATAATCATGAGGTGGTCCCAGAGTTTATGCCGGAAGTCGCTCTGGTCGCGCAGGTGGGGGTTAAGGTTTCCCATAACGGCAATGACCGTCTGGGCCGCCTTGTTGCGCAGTTCCCTGTCTTCGATAGTAAGCAGGTGATCGACCATGATCTGCACATTCCGGCCGTACTCTGGCAAAACAAGCTTCTTGCGCGTGGTATTGTAATCCTTGAACATACGAAGGGATTTTGTTGGCAAAACTACTATTTTTTAATTGATTCAGTATGTTGGGTGTATGAAAATTGCCGGCAATGAAAAAACAAACAGGCAGGTGCGATGGTAAAATCAGTTCTCTGCATCAAGCAGTCGAAGTTTGGCAAATTTGAGGAGCAACTGCCGGGTTCCGGCTTCATCGAACTGCACAGATGCTTTAAGGTCGGGATATTCTCCTTCAAGGGAAAGAATGGTTCCGGGCCCGAACCGGTCGTGGTGCACACGGGCTCCCGATTTGAGTTTTTCAACGGGAATGGTCTGGAATTCGCTGGAGGTAACCGATGCAGTGGTTTCTCCCTTCCGCACTTTTTTCCAGTTGGGTGGAGGTATTGATCTTACGGGCAGGTCGGCCCGGGGTTCGCTGAGGCCTGAAGGGCCATCAGGTTCACGGAAAAGGGTATTCCCGGCATAGGGTCTTCTTCCATTCCTTTTTTCTTCGCCTTCGGAATAGGTTTTTTCGATATACCGGGGGTCTATTTCCCGTATAAAACGGCTCGGAGTGCAGTCAACCGGCTGACCCCAGCGGAAACGGGACTGCGCCCATGAAAGGAAGGCCCGCGTTTTTGCTCTGGTAAGGGCAACATAAAAAAGCCGGCGTTCTTCTTCCAGGTCAGAAGGATTTTCCATCGAAAGATAGGAGGGAAAAAGTTTCTCTTCCAGTCCGGTGATATAGATATAGGAAAACTCAAGTCCTTTGGCCGAATGAACGGTCATAAGGGTCACTTTGTCGTGGTCAGTTTCTTTTTCCGTATCCTGATCGGTAAGGAGGGAAACATTTTCCAGAAAACGGGTGAGAGTAGGAACTTCTTCTTCTGCCGATTCTTCCTGAAATGAGCTGATGCTGTTCAGCAATTCCTGAATATTTTCAAAGCGGGTTACCCCCTCGGGTGATTGGTCGTTGTGAAGCTCTTTCAGCAAACCGCTTTTTTCGGCAATATCCATGGCCAGGTCCCATGCAGAAGCAGAGGCCAGTTTATCCATAAACGTACGGATAAGGGAAACAAACCCCCTGATTTTATTCTGGATGCCGCTCCCAATGTTTGTTGCCGTGAGGGTTTCGTCTGAAATAACTGACCAGATGCTGGTCCCCCTTTCCGCGGCGGCTGCCTGAAGTTTTTCCATTGTTGTGTCTCCGATTCCTCTGGCCGGAACATTGATGATCCGCAGGAGGGCTTCATCGTCGTTCGGATTCACCACCAGTCTGAAATAGGCCAGAAGATCCTTGATTTCCTTGCGCTGGTAAAAACTCAGGCCGCCATAAATTTTATAGGGTATATTCAATTTGCGGAGCGATTCTTCCAGTATGCGCGACTGGGCATTGGTACGGTAAAGAATGGCAAAATCTTTCCATGCTGCCTGACGGGAAAAGCGGATCTGGTGGATATCGGCTGCAATCATCATGGCTTCTTCCGCATCGGATGAAGCACGGGCAACCTGAATTTTCTCTCCGGCTTCCAGAGCGCTCCATACCTTTTTACGCAACTGGCCCTGATTGTTTTCAATGAGGCTGTTGGCGGCATTAACGATAGTCTGTGTGGAGCGGTAGTTCTGTTCCAGCTTGAACAAGCGGTATTCAGGATAGTCGTTTTTGAAGTTCAGGATATTTTCTATCCGTGCGCCTCTGAAGCCATAAATGCTTTGTGCATCATCACCTACCACAAAAACGTTGCGGTGTTTCTGTACGAGCTTGCTTACAATGAGGTATTGGGAAAAATTGGTATCCTGGTATTCGTCAACGAGCACATGAAGGAATCGTTCCTGGTATTTTTTCAGAACATCAGGGAAATCGCGGAACAGGATGTTGGTATAGAGCAACAGGTCGTCAAAATCCATGGCATTGGCCTTACGGCATCGGCTGGCATAGCGGGCATAGATTTCGGCCACCATGGGTTTTCTGGCCGCTGTATCCTGTCGGATAATTTCCTGATTACGGGCATAAGCCTGCGGGGTGATCAGGTTGTTCTTGGCCGAGGATATGCGGCCATAAATTTCTCCCGGCGGGTAAACCTTGTCGTCGAGCTGAAGTTCCTTAATGATTGTTTTTACCAGATTTTTTGCATCCTGTGTGTCGTAGATGGTAAAGCTTGAAGTGAAGCCCAGAACGCTTCCCTCTATCCGGAGAATACGGGCAAAAACAGAATGAAAAGTGCCCATCCACAGGTGCCGGCATTCTTTTTCTCCGACCAGAGAGGCGATGCGTTCCTTCATCTCTCTGGCGGCTTTGTTGGTAAATGTGAGGGCAAGGATTTGCCCTGATGTTACTCCCTGAGAGAGCAGCCAGGCAATGCGATAAGTAAGCACGCGGGTTTTTCCGGAGCCGGCACCGGCAATAACAAGGCACGGTCCTCCCGGAGCCGTAACAGCTTCGCGCTGTGCATCATTCAGAGCATTTAAGAGACTCGTCACGGAAAATAATTGAACAGGCAAAGGTAGTTAAGCGGGAAGGAATATAATTAGGATGTTGAAATCTTTTCGGACAGACTTTTCTTTGCATTATTCATTGAGCTCTAAAACCAGTGAAGTGGTATTAAAATCAGCATCATTGAAAAAATCAAAATCTAGAGACCGGCGATGTGCGATCTGCAATGCGAGTGCGGTGCCTCCGGCAAGGTAAAAATTCCGGATAAATTCCTGCTCTGCCAGCATTTTTAGCAAGGAAAGCTGATTTTCCGTAAGCACATCGGTATATAGGTCAGATTTCATAAATATTAGGCTTTCGATAGTTTATAATAGCCTGGATGTCCATTCAAGTCTCTTGTTTCCCTGGATGTTTGTCAGTCGCTTGCTATACGGCGAAGAACAGATGGTCGGGTTACATAGTAAGTTTCAATTTCCAAAAGTTTCTGGTTTTGGCGTTTAAGTTTCTGCTACTTATTAACAGTTTCTTAAGGAAATCTTGGTCAGCCCAGGACAAGAACCACTGAACACTGGCCAGATCGCCATAATTCAGGATTCTTTCGGCAATAAATCTGGAATGCTTTCTCAGAGAGAGTTTATGAAAATCAACATCCCAAAAATATTCCTGCAATTCGTCCGGGAGTTTAATCATATCGTTCCGGTCAGACAACATTCGTGTAACCTGATTACTAACCATGCAAATATAGTAATTAAAATTGCAGTGATGAATAATGAATTTAATGAAAACCTTGCTCCTTGTTCCAAATACGGATTTTAAGTTCAGCTTCCAATGGCATGACCATTAAACCATTATGCCCTGTGTTTTTGAATTTTTCCCTTTTTTGCTGTACTTCTGATTTGCCATAGGTTATGCAGAGAAACCTTTACAATTTTTTATGAGGGATGGAATTATATACTGAATCTGAAAACATTTCGTTTATTTTGCAGAAACGGTAAAAGAAAGTTACTGACTTGAATCCATTTGGTTTGCAGAAATTAAAGTCTGGCAAGATATCCGGCTTCCTTGCATTGGTGTTCTTATTGCTTGCGGAAGTTACGCTTGATGCGCAGATACTGGCACCCCAGGCTTCCTATACTGGTACTACGCAATACTCGGTGTTCCCTTATCAGGATCCGATTTATGTGTTTTATTCACCTCAGGGGGGTACTTATCCACAGTTGAAGCTAAGTGCCCAGTGTCCGGGAGGAGGGAATGACTGCAACTTTATCTGGTATAAATACCGTTTTGCAACAGGACAGTTTGATAGTGTGGTGAAAACGGAAAACAATGTTAATCAGTCTGAAATAACAGCCGTTGCGGGTGGAGGGTACAGGCTGGTAAGGCAGCATGCCCCCGATCCGGATACGGTATGCAGGGCATGGGTATTTGTTCATGACATTGTGGCCGATGCGCTGGAAACTAATGAAGGGAAGGTGCCTGACACCAAATTTACCTGCGACTACGTGGAGCTCAACGGTACAGTGCGGACGGATACACTGGTTTATGCAGATCCTCAGTCGGGAGCCCTGCTGAAATACACACTTAAGCCAACTATTTACTGGAGTTCGGTCAATGAGGAAGAGACGGTTGAAAATGCATTTTCCGGCACATACGTCCGGAACTATAATCCCCCTCCCTTTGATACGCGGTATATACTGAAAGTTACCGATGCCAGCGGCATTCTGAGAAGCGATACGGTGTTATATAAAAGCATTCAGACGCGGGCTGATTTTTCCTTCCTGGTGAAAGATGCCCAGGACAGCGAGTTCCGGCAGGCCAGCCAGGACGGGGAATCGGCTCCTCTGGCGGTGCAGTTCATTAATAAATCGGTGAACGGCAAAAGCTTTACCTGGAAATTTCTGGATACCGTCTTTCGTGGGCAGACCAGGCCATTGCCTCTGGTTACTTCGGATACGGCCATTAAACCGGAGTTCACCTACTATATTCCTCACCGGTACACGGTTCGTCTTATATCGGTAAGTGAAGCTGGTTGTGTGGATTCTACTGTCAATAGTGAACCGCTGGTTATCAAGCCATCTCTACTGGAGGTGCCCAATTTTTTTACGCCCGATATTCCGGGAGGAAATTCGCGTTTCATTATTTTGCGTGACCGCCAGAAGAATCAGGAGAGTTTTGCCTCCATCCGGTCATTTCATATAACCATTTACAGCAGGTGGGGAGCTAAAGTGTACGAATATGAAGGGGACATCAATGACTGGGATGGGTGGGACGGAACCGTCAGAGGATCAGGGCGGCCTGCGGCTGAAGGGTATTACTATTACGTTATCGAAGCAAAGGGATACGATGATGTCCGCTATCAGGGCGTTAAAAAGACAGATGACGGAGGGAAAATCTATTACACCGGCTTTTTGTACCTCTTTCGGCAAGCTTTTTGATTGCTGATTACGAATTTTCCATGCCAACAAACTTTTGCATAGTCTGTTGTTTTTTTGCATAAGCTTCCGGTCAAACCCTGCTGAAATAAAGTGAAAGTACCATTTGTGAGGTATGTCGTTGAAAAAAAAGTTTTAAGACATCCCGATGAAAAAAAACCTTCAGATTTTCTGAAGGTTTTTTTGGGTGAAGTATGGTTACTCTTCTTTCTCTTCTGCTTCGTAGGCTTTCAGGAGTTGTTCCTGGATTTCGGCCGGTACAGGAGCATATTCCGAGAATCGCATGGTGTACATGGCTCTGCCACCGGTAAGACTGGAAAGGGCAGTTGAATATTTGTTCATTTCAGCCAGGGGAACCTTAGCGGTTATTTTTTCAAATCCTCTTTCACTTCCCATGCCCAGCACCATGCCACGCCGGCCCTGCAGATCGCTGATCACATCACCCATACGATCGGAAGGCACATAAATTTCGACAAGATAGATAGGTTCGAGAATTTTGGGGCCTGCGTTTTTGAAGGCAATTTTAAAGGCATTTCTTCCGGCAAGCTTGAAGGATATTTCATTGGAGTCAACCGGGTGCATTTTCCCGTCGTATACACAGATTCTGATGTCGCGGGCATAGGAACCGGTCAGAGGGCCTTCTTCCATTTTTTCCATAATTCCTTTCAGAATAGCCGGCATAAAGCGGGCATCAATGCTTCCTCCGACTATGCAGTTATGGAATACCAGTTTACCGCCCCAGGGAAGGTCATGTTCTTCTGTATCCCGCACGCTTACTTTGAATTCCTTGCCGTTGATTTTATAAACCGATGGAACGGGAGCGCCTTCTACATAGGGTTCAATAATCATATGCACTTCACCAAACTGACCGGCGCCGCCCGATTGTTTTTTGTGGCGGTAGTCGGCCTGTGCAGCCTTGGTAATTGTTTCCCGGTAGGGAATACGGGGCGGCAGAAACTCGGTAGGTATCTTAAATTCGTTATCGAGGTGCCACTTTAATATATTAAGGTGGTGTTCACCCTGTCCGTAGACGATGATTTGTTTCAGTTCCTTGGAGTATTCAATCAGGATCGTCGGGTCGTCGTTATGCATACGGTTAAGCGCTTCTCCCAGTTTTTCTTCATCACCTTCGTTGAGGGGACGAATGGCGGTACGGTATTTGGGTTCAGGGAATTTGATAGCAGGGAAAGTGAATGAAACGGAAGGAGCGGTAAGAGTGTGGTTATTGCGGGTGTTTTTCAGTTTCACGGTAGCGCCGAGGTCTCCGGCCACGAGTTCCGGCACCTTAGTGCGGTTTTTCCCAAGTACCCAGAAAATCTGCGAAAGTCTTTCTTTGCTCTGGTTATTGTTGTTTACATAGTCAGAGCCTTCGGTGATTTTTCCGGACATCACCTTAAAATAAAGGATTTCACCGATATGGGTTTCGATATTGCTTTTGAAAATAAAGAGAGAAGCGGGAGCACTGGCATCACAGGGGACTTCCTTCCCTTCGCTGTTTTTTGGTGCGGGCATTTCGGAAGGAGAAGGAGCTGCTTTGGCGATAAACTGAAGCAGACGGCCCACACCCATGTTCTTTTTGGCGGCAGTGCAAAAGAGCGGGAAAATGCCACGGGCTATAATTCCCTTTCGTATGCCGCTCATCAGTTCTTCTTCCGTAAGAGTTCCCTTTTCGAAAAAGATTTCCATGAGTGCTTCATCATTTTCTGCGGCCCGCTCAATCAGTTCGTTGTGCAGTTCTTCTGCTTTTCCTTTCAGTTCGGCAGGAATGTCGGTTATTTCAGGCTGTCCTCCTTCGGCAGGATATTTGAGTACCTTCATCAGCATCAGATCAACAATGCTGTTAAATCCGGGCCCTTCCTGAACAGGGAACTGGAAAAGAGTTACATGGCTGCCGAAACGTTCTTTGGCCATTTCAATCGTTTTCTCGAAATTGGATTTGTCATGATCGACATGGTTAACTACCAGCATCATTGGTTTCTTGAGGTCTTCGAGGTGGCGCGCCTGAATTTCTGTCCCCACTTCGACACCATTCTGGGCATTAAGAAGCATTACCCCAAGGTCGGCCACATGAAGCGATGAAACCACATTCCCGATAAAATCGTCGGCTCCGGGTGTGTCGAGAATATTGATTTTGGTATCCGCAATCTCGGTGTACATCAGGGATGAGAAAACAGATGACCCCGTTTCATGTTCAATGGGTTCAAAGTCAGAAACGGTATTCTTCTGTTCAACACTGCCTCTGCGGTCTATCATTTTTCCTTCAAACAGCATGGCTTCTGACAGAATGGTTTTGCCGGAACCAGCATTACCAAGAAGGACAATATTCTTAATCTGAGATGTCTGATAGGTTTTCATTGAAATGGATCTGTTTAATTATTGTTGTTTTAAATAATATCCTGTTTCATTTCCAGAGACAGCCACAGGGAAGTGCAATCCGGTTAACATATAATATAAGGTGATACCCTTCCCTGTCCATCCTCATGGGTTGGCAAAAGTAGCAAAAATTTAATAAGGTACAAGAGCGGGCTGAGAATGGCTTCAGGCAAAGGTTTTGTTCTGCAACATAAAAAGAAAAAACCGAGGGATGATATTGTTTTTTAAAAAAAAAGAATACCTTTGCAAGCCCAAATTTGTAAGAAAAACATATTTGTTTATGCCAACAATACAGCAATTAGTGAGAAAAGGCAGAGCAAAGCTGGAAGAAAAGAGCAAGGCTCCGGCCATGAAGTCCTGTCCGCAACGCAGGGGTGTGTGTACACGTGTTTATACTACTACGCCCAAAAAACCGAATTCGGCTATGCGGAAGGTGGCCCGTGTGCGTCTGACGGATGGAATGGAAGTAACTGCCTATATTCCCGGGGAAGGACATAACCTTCAGGAACACTCGATCGTCCTTATCAGAGGAGGCCGTGTGAAAGATCTTCCCGGTGTGCGTTATCACATCATCCGTGGAACGCTCGATGCTTCCGGTGTTGAAGGACGCGGAAAACGCCGCTCGGTTTACGGAACCAAGAAACCTAAGGCTAAAAAATAATATCAAAATATAACCGGTTAAAAGCACATGAGAAAAGCAAAACCAAAAAAACGGATTTTGTTGCCCGACCCGAAGTACAACGACGTGTTGGTTACAAGATTTGTCAATAACCTGATGATGCGGGGAAAAAAGAGTGTGGCTTTCAAAATTTTTTATGATGCCATTGATGAGGTAGGAGAAAAGATGAAGGATACGGGGAAAACCCCTCTGGAAATCTGGAAGAAAGCCCTTGAAAACATTACCCCGCAGGTAGAAGTTAAGAGCCGCAGGGTAGGTGGAGCTACCTTTCAGGTACCGGTTGAAGTGCGCCCCGACCGGAAAATTTCCCTCAGCATAAAGAACATGATTGAGTTTGCCCGCAAAAGAGGTGGCAAATCCATGAAGGAAAAGCTGGCGGCCGAAATCATCGCGGCATACAATGAAGAAGGTGGTGCTTTCAAACGGAAAGAAGACATGCACAAAATGGCCGAAGCCAATAAAGCTTTTGCTCACTTCAGATTTTAATACAGAAGGGTTGCGGAGAAGATTCAATGAAAGAAGAGCTTAAATATACCAGGAACATCGGGATTATGGCCCATATCGACGCCGGTAAAACGACGACGACCGAAAGGATTTTGTATTATACCGGCGTCAATTACAAAATGGGCGAGGTGCATGACGGGAATGCCACGATGGACTGGATGGTGCAGGAACAGGAGAGAGGAATTACCATTACGGCTGCAGCAACCACCTGTTACTGGAAGTACAGGGATCAGAACTATAAGATCAATATTATCGATACACCGGGTCACGTTGATTTTACCGTTGAGGTAGAACGTTCCCTGCGTGTTCTTGACGGAGCCATTGCCGTTTTCTGTGCCGTGGGAGGTGTAGAACCCCAGAGCGAAACCGTATGGCGGCAGGCCGATAAATACCATGTGCCACGCATTGCCTTTATAAACAAGATGGACCGGCCGGGTGCCGATTTCTTTGGCGTGGTGCAGCAAATGAAGACAAAACTCCATGCCAATGCAGTACCCGTCCAGATTCCCATAGGATCGGAAGATTCTTTTACCGGACTGGTCGATCTGATTGAACGGAAGGCAATTGTTTGGTTCGATGACGAAAAGATCGGAACCCGCTACGAAAAATTTGACGTGCCGGAAGATATGGTCGAACTGACCGAAGAATGGCGCGAAAAGCTGATTGAAAGCCTGGCCGAAGTTGACGATCACCTTCTGGAAAGGTACCTCGAAGACCATGCTTCCATTACGGAAGAAGAAATACTGTCAGCTGTCCGTAAAGCAGTAATCAGCCGGAAAATTGTGCCGGTGATGTGCGGTGCTGCTTTTAAGAATAAAGGAATACAACGTCTGCTGGATGGCATAGTTGCCTTTTTGCCCAGTCCTCTCGATATTGGATCTGTGCAGGGTGTGCATCCCGATACAGGGGAAGAAATCCGGAGAGAACCTGATGAAAAGGCCCCGCTTACAGCTCTTGCGTTCAAAATCGCAACCGATCCTTATGTGGGCCGGCTTGTGTATGTCAGGGTCTATTCAGGACGCATCGATTCAGGCACCCAGGTGTTTAATCCCCGTACCGGACGAAAAGAGCGCATTTCCCGCATTTACCAGATGCATGCCAACAAACAGAATCCGCGCGACTTCATCGAAGCCGGAGATATTTGCGGGGTGGTAGGCCTTAAAGACATCAAAACGGGAGATACCCTTTGCGAAAGTTCCCATCCCATCATTCTTGAATCGATGGAATTCCCCGAGCCGGTAATTGGTGTTGCCATTGAACCCAAAACACAGGGCGACATGGACAAACTGGCTATCGCCCTGAGCAAGCTCACCGAAGAAGACCCGACCTTCCGTGTTACCTATGACGAAGATTCAGGGCAGACCATCATCAGTGGTATGGGAGAACTGCACCTCGATATTCTTCTTGACAGATTGCGCCGCGAGTTTGGTGTGGAATGCAACCAGGGATCTCCTCAGGTTGCCTATAAAGAAGCCATCACCGCAACGGTTGAACACAGGGAGGTGTTCAAGAAACAAACCGGGGGCAGGGGCAAATTCGCTGATATTTATGTACGCATATCTCCTCCCGATCCGGGTGAAAAAGGATTGCAGTTTATCGACAGCGTTAGGGGAGGAAATGTTCCGAAAGAATATATTCCGGCGGTTAAGAAAGGCTTTGAGGAAGCGATGCGCAACGGTCCGCTGGCCGGCTATCCGCTTGAAGGGCTTAAGGTGGAACTGCTCGATGGTTCGTACCATCCGGTTGATTCAGACAGCCTGTCCTTTGAGATTGCAGCCCGTCAGGCTTTCCGCAAGGCAGCAGCGGAAGCCAAACCTGTTCTGCTCGAACCGATTATGTCGCTTGAAGTTGTAACTCCGGAAGAATATATGGGAGATATTATTGGCGACCTTAACCGCAGACGTGGCCAGGTTGAAGGTATGGAAACCCGGGCCGGTGCCCGTGTTATCAAGGCAAAAGTGCCTCTGGCAGAACAATTCGGTTATGTTACCGTTCTGCGGACCCTCTCCTCAGGACGCGCCGCCTCTACCATGGAATTTCACAGTTACGCCCCGGTCCCGGCTGAACTGTCGAAAGAAATTCTGGAAAATTATCACGGAAAGAAACTTGCATTTGCATAAAATACATTGATCAATGAGTCAGAAGATTCGCATTAAACTGAAATCATACGATCATAATCTGGTTGATAAGTCAGCCGAGAAGATCGTAAAAACAGTAAAATCTACGGGAGCTGTGGTAAGCGGACCTATTCCGCTTCCTACACAAAGGAAGATTTTTACGGTAAACCGTTCTCCCTTTGTCAATAAAAAGTCAAGGGAACAGTTTCAGCTTCCTTCCTTTAAGAGATTGCTTGATATTTACAGCTCCACTCCAAAGACAATTGATGCCCTCATGAAGCTGGAACTGCCCAGCGGAGTGGAAGTGGAAATTAAAGTGTGACACGAAATAATACCATAATACTATGCCAGGAATTATAGGGAAAAAATTGGGGATGACCTCGGTATTTACGGATGATGGAAAGCAGGTACCCTGCACCATTATTCAGGCAGGTCCCTGTGTAATTACCCAGATAAAGACCGTCGAAAGGGATGGTTATAAGGCATTGCAGCTGGCTTTTGATGATGCCAAGGAAAAGAATACTCCCAAAGCCATGGTGGGCCATTTTAAAAAGGCCGGAACCACACCGAAGCGCAAGGTATTGGAGCTTAAAGGGTTCGTTCTTCCATGGAAAGTCGGTGATGTTATAACCGTCGACTATTTTAAGAATGACAACTTTGTTGATATTGCTGCCATTTCGAAAGGCAAAGGTTTTCAGGGAGTAGTAAAAAGGCATCATTTTAAAGGAGTAGGCGAAGTTACCCACGGACAGCACGACCGGCTCAGAGCTCCGGGCTCCGTTGGAGCTTCTTCATTCCCGTCCCGTGTACTTAAAGGTCTTCGTATGGCAGGCCGAACCGGAGGCAAGCGGGTGAAGGTTCTGAACCTTGAGATCGTCAAAATCCTTTCCGAGCAGAACATTATGCTCGTAAAAGGCGCAGTGCCCGGCTCAAAAGGATCGTATGTAACAATATACAGCCCCGAAAGGGAATAATTAATTACGTTGGGGAATTATGGAACTGAATGTACTTTCAATTACAGGCAAGGAAACAGGGCGAAAAGTGGTTCTCGATGATGCCATTTTTGCCATTGCTCCAAATGACCATGCCATTTATCTGGATGTAAAACAATATCTTGCTGCGAACAGGCAGGGTACGCATAAAGCCAAGGAACGGAATGAAGTGAGCGGCAGTACCCGTAAAATCAAGCGGCAGAAAGGAACCGGCGGCGCCCGCGCAGGTGGTTTGCGTAACCCGCTTTTCCGCCACGGGGGTCGTATCTTCGGTCCTGTTCCCCGTGACTATGACTTCAAGCTGAACAAAAAGGTGAAAAAACTCGCCCGCAAATCAGCTCTTGCCTACAAAGCAAAAGAAAATGCCATCCTTGTGGTGGAAGATTTTCAGCTGGAAGTTCCTAAAACAAAGGAATTCCTTAAGATCCAGGAAAACCTGAATCTGGGCAATAAAAAATCGCTTCTGGTGCTCAACGAACCGAACAAAAATATATATTTGTCGTCTCGAAATTTGCCCGGGAGCAAGGTTGTAACAGTCTCAGAATTAAATACATACGATATAATGAATGCTTCAGCTTTGCTCTTTGTTGAGAGTTCGCTGGGCAAACTTCAGGAAATCCTATAATAAAAAGTAAAGGCAATGGATATCCTTATTCGTCCGATAGTGACAGAAAAAATGACCCACCAGGGAGAAACCATGCAGAGGTATGGTTTCATCGTTGACAAAAGAGCCAACAAACTGCAGATAAAGAAAGCAGTGGAGGCTTTGTACAACGTAACGGTGCAGGAAGTGAATACGATGCGGTATCGTGGAAAGAACAAAACACGGTACACGAAATCAGGAGTAATTGAGGGGCGTACGAGTTCGTTCAAGAAAGCGATCATTACCCTCAAGGAAGGAGAAACGATTGATTTTTACAGCAATATCTGATAAACGATGGCAATAAAGAAGTTTAAGCCGGTTACTCCGGGTCAGCGATTGAAGCTGATTGTATCGACCGAAGGTCTCTCCAAGGTAGAGCCGGAAAAGTCGTTGCTTGAGCCGTACAGGAAAAGTGGCGGGCGCAACAATTCGGGGAAAATGACCATGCGCTATATCGGCGGCGGGCATAAGAAAATGTACCGGATTGTCGATTTCAAGCGCGATAAGGATAACATGGCCGGAAAGGTTGCAACCATTGAATATGATCCCAACCGGACAGGCTATATTGCCAAGCTGGTTTATGAAGACGGCGAAAAACGGTATATTCTTGCACCCGAAGGGTTGCAGGTGGGACAGACACTTCTATCCGGTCCGGGAGTACCTCCGGAAATTGGAAATTGCCTTACCCTGGCAGAAATTCCCCTCGGAACCATTGTGCACAATATTGAAATGAGGCCCGGACAGGGAGGAGTGATTGCACGAAGTGCCGGTTCTTATGCCCAGTTGCTTTCGCGTGAAGGGAAATACGCAACGCTGAAAATGCCTTCGGGTGAAACCCGTATGGTTCTTGCTGCCTGCAGGGCTACGGTGGGTGCCGTATCAAATTCAGATCACGGCATTGAAAAATCGGGTAAGGCAGGCCGCACACGCTGGCTGGGTCGGCGTCCGAGAACCCGTGGTGTTGCCATGAACCCGGTTGACCATCCCATGGGTGGTGGTGAAGGACGTGCTTCCGGAGGCCATCCGAGGTCACGGAAGGGTATCAAGGCCAAAGGCTACAAGACCCGTAAGAAAAAGAATCCGACCAGCAAATACATTATTGAACGCAGAAAAAAATAATCTAGCATATGAGCAGATCCCTTAAAAAAGGTCCGTTTATTGACGTTAAACTCGAGAGAAAAGTTCTGAAAATGAACGAGTCGGGCAAGAAATCGGTCATCAAGACCTGGGCCCGGGCATCAGTTATTTCTCCCGATTTTGTGGGACATACTATTGCCGTACACAATGGCAACAAGTTCATTCCGGTGTACATTACCGAGAACATGGTAGGCCACCGGCTTGGAGAATTTGCTCCCACACGGACGTTCAGGGGGCACAGTGGAAGTAAGGCTAAAAATGCTTAATTCAATTTAAGATCGTACTGCAATGGGTGCACGTAAACGTGAAAGCGCTGAAAAGCGTAAGGAAGAGATGAAAGATGTTGCCAGGGCTGTTCTGCGCAACTGTCCTTCTTCTCCCCGTAAAATGAGGTATGTTATCGACATGATCCGGGGACTCGAAGTCAACAAAGCTCTTGATATTCTGCATTACAGCAACAAACAGCCGGCCCGGGTTGTGGAAAAGCTCCTCAAATCGGCTATTTCAAACTGGCAAAGCAAAAACGAAGGGCTGCGTATTGAAGATACCACTTTGTATATCCGTGAAGTATTCGTGGATCAGGGGCGCACCCTCAAGCGGATTCAGCCGGCTCCCCAGGGCCGTGCCTACCGGGTGAGGAAACGTTCCAACCACGTTACCCTGATCCTGGATCATACCCAGCCTGTAACTAGCGAAGTTCAAACAAATTAATGCCTGCACATGGGACAGAAAGTAAATCCAATAAGCAACCGACTTGGAATCATTAAAGGATGGGATTCCAACTGGTATGGTGGTGACGATTACGCAGCACGTATTCTCGAAGATGCCAAAATCAGGGAATACCTGAGTGCCCGTCTTGCCAAAGCCAGTGTTTCGAAAATCATCATTGAACGGACGCTGAAACTTATCACGGTCACTGTCAATACAGCCCGTCCCGGTATAATTATCGGCAAAGGAGGACAGGAAGTGGACAAGCTGAAGGAAGAGCTGAAGAAAATAACCAAGAAGGAAGTGCAGATAAATATATATGAAGTTAAGCGGCCTGAACTGGATGCAACCATTGTAGCCAACAATATCGCCCGGCAGATTGAAGGGAAAATCTCTTACCGCCGTGCCGTAAAAATGGCTATAGCCTCCACCATGCGGATGGGTGCTGAAGGAATCAAGGTGAATGTATCGGGTCGTTTGGGGGGTGCCGAAATGGCCAGGAATGAGACCTTCAAGGAAGGAAGAATTCCTCTGCACACGCTCAGGGCAGATATTGATTATGCCGTGGCCGAAGCTCTTACCAAGGTGGGTCAGATTGGTGTGAAGGTATGGATCTGCAACGGAGAAGTTTACGGACGTCGCGATCTTTCGCCCAATGTCGGGGCCAAGAGTCCGAAACCCAAAGGACAGTCATTCAGAAAGAAACGGAAATAAACGCACTATATAGTTTACTACTATGTTACAGCCAAAGAAAACAAAGTACAGAAGGCAGCAGAAAGGACGGATGAAGGGGAATGCCCAGAAGGGAAATACCCTTGCATTTGGCTCATTTGGAATAAAGGCACTGAAGCAGGCATGGATTACCCAGCGTCAGATTGAAGCTGCCCGCCAGGCGGTTACCCGTCATATGAAACGTGAAGGGCAAATCTGGATCAGGATATTCCCGGATAAGCCTATAACCAAGAAACCGGCTGAAGTTCGTATGGGTAAAGGAAAGGGAGCTCCTGAAGGGTTTGTCGCTCCGGTCACTCCTGGTCGCATTCTCATCGAAGTTGAAGGAGTACCTTATGATGTTGCCCGGGAAGCTCTGCGCCTCGGAGCACAGAAACTGCCTATCGTAACCAAGTTTGTGGTACGGCGGGATTATGTTGAAACCACCAATTGACCCGAACCATGAAAAAGAAATCATTCATAAAGGAAATGTCCGATAAGGAACTAAGGGAACGCATCGATGCAGAAAAAGATGTGCTCCGGAAACTGATACTGAACCATGCTATCTCTCCGCTCGATAATCCTTTGAAAATAAGAAGCACGCGCAGGGATATCGCACGGATGCTCACGGAACTCAGTATGAGGCAAAACAAAAAGTAATTTTTCGACAGTATGGAAAAGAGAAATTTACGCAAAGAACGCGTTGGTGTTGTAGTCAGCAACAAAATGAACAAGTCGGTTGTGGTGGCCGTCAAACGGAGGGTGAAACACCCGAAATACGGGAAATTCATCAATAAAACCACCAAGCTGATGGCTCACGATGAGAACAACACCTGCCAGGTGGGTGATACTGTCCGGATTATGGAAACCCGTCCGCTGAGCAAGAATAAATGCTGGAGATTAGTAGAAATTGTTGAAAAGGTTAAATAGCCATGATACAGCAGGAAACAAGGCTCACAGTAGCCGATAACAGTGGTGCCAAAGAAGTTTTATGTATCCGCGTTCTTGGAGGAACCGGAAAGAGATATGCCACCATCGGTGACAAAATTGTTGTCACTGTAAAAAGTGCCATTCCTTCAGGCGAAATCAAGAAGGGAACCGTTACCAAGGCTGTGGTAGTTCGGACAAAGAAGGAAATCAAGCGGCCCGATGGTTCCTATATCCGATTTGATGACAATGCGGTGGTATTGCTCAACAATATGGACGAAATCAGGGGTACCCGTATTTTCGGACCGGTGGCCCGTGAACTTCGTGACAAGTACATGAAGATAATTTCATTGGCTCCGGAAGTATTATAGACAACAAGATATTAACGCAGCACGTGTTATGACAGCTAAACTGCATATTAAAAAAGGCGACCTGGTTATTGTAAACTCGGGTGAGTCGAAAGGCGTAAAAGGCCGGGTGCTTGAAGTTCTGGTAAAAAAGAACAAAGCCATCGTGGAAGGGGCTAATATGGTATCACGGC
The DNA here is from genome assembly GCA_012517825.1 of Bacteroidales bacterium. NCBI lineage: Bacteria > Pseudomonadati > Bacteroidota > Bacteroidia > Bacteroidales > Bacteroidales bacterium. Next base: position 28,825 of record JAAYUG010000111.1, read on the forward strand.
ACACCAAGCCCAATGCCAAATACCCCCAGGGGGGTATTATTAAGAAGGAGGCGCCGATCCATATTTCGAACCTGAGCCTTATTGATCCTTCTTCAGGGAAACCAACCCGCATTGGTCGTCGCCTTAACAGTGAAGGAAAATTAGTACGATATTCTAAAAAATCCGGGGAGGAACTGAAGTGATGGAATATATACCAAACCTCAAGAAAAAGTATCGTCAGGAGATTGTACCTGCTCTGATGAAAGAGTTCAGCTATAAAAGTATCATGCAGGTACCCCGCCTGGAAAAGATTGTTATTAACCAGGGCGTTGGAAAGGCAGTGGCCGACAAGAAGCTCATTGAAACCGCCCAGAGTGAACTGGCACAGATAACAGGGCAGAAGCCTATTGTTACGGTGGCCAAGAAAGACATCTCCAATTTCAAGCTGCGTCGCAAGATGCCCATTGGGGTGAAAGTCACCCTGCGCCGCGACCGGATGTACGAATTTCTGGAGCGTCTTATCAATACTGCCCTGCCGCGTATCCGTGACTTTAAGGGAGTTCCGGCCAAATTTGACGGCAAAGGGAACTATACCCTTGGTATTTCGGAACAGATTATTTTCCCCGAAATTGACATTGATAAGGTGTCGAGCATTCTGGGTATGGAAATTACCTTTGTTACCAGTGCCCGGACCGATGAAGAGGCCATGGCGCTTCTCCGTGAATTTGGCATTCCATTCAGAACAGCAAAAAAGAATTAATATATGGCAAAAGAGTCGATGAAAGCCCGCGAAGTAAAGCGGAAAAAACTGGCTGACAAATACGCTGCGAAGCGCAAACAACTGAAGGCTGAAGGAAACTATGCCGCCCTGCAGTTGCTTCCCCGGAATTCAAATCCTATCAGGCAGAGAAACCGCAGTACCCTTACCGGCCGTCCGAGAGGATATATGAGAATTTTCGGGCTTGACAGAATTACATTCCGTGAAATGGCTTCACGGGGGTTGATTCCCGGTGTCAAAAAAGCCAGCTGGTAATTGTTTAACCTGTAATGATCGAGTAAAATATATGGATCCGATTTCTGATTTTCTTACACGCATACGCAACGCCGTTAAAGCCCGGCACAAAGTGCTTGAGGTCCCTGCTTCCAACTTGAAGAAGGACATTACAAGGATTCTCTATGAGAAAGGGTATATCCTGAATTATAAGTTTGAAGATAAAGGCCCTCAGGGAAGCATTAAAATTGCTCTGAAGTACGATGAAGCTACCCGTCAGCCGGCCATCCGGCACCTGGAGAGAGTCAGTACACCGGGTTTGCGTAAGTATGTGGGGAGCGAAGAACTGCCGCGTGTGCTGAACGGTCTCGGTATTGCCATTGTTTCTACCTCCCAGGGAGTTATGACTGACAAGGAAGCCCGTCAGAGAGGTATTGGCGGTGAAGTAATATGTTATGTTTATTAATCCGGAGGACGCAAGATGTCACGTATAGGTAAATTACCAGTTCAGATACCTGCCGGTGTTACCGTGAAGGTTGAGGAGGATAATACAGTTGTTGTTAAGGGTAAGCTGGGAGAACTGAGGCAAAAGGTTCACCCCGACATTACCATAGAAATTGAAGATAATAAGGTGCATGTGAAAAGGCCTTCCGATGAAAAACAGCATAAGGCACTTCACGGACTCTACAGGGCTCTCATTCACAATATGGTGGTGGGCGTCTCACAGGGATTCAAGGTGGAACAGGAACTTGTAGGCGTAGGGTACAGGGCTGAAGCCAAAGGACAGATGCTCGAGCTTACCCTGGGATATTCCCACGATATTGTTTTCCAGATTCCCGATGAAGTTAAGGTAGAAACCCGCACCGAACGAAGAAGCAACCCGATTATTACCCTTACCAGTTGCAATAAACAACTGCTGGGTCAGGTTGCCGCCAAGATCCGTTCACTGCGCAAACCGGAACCCTATAAGGGAAAAGGAATCAAGTTTGTGGGTGAAGTATTGAGAAGAAAAGCCGGAAAATCAGCTAGTGCAGCTAAATAGTATTTAACGATCCGAGATATGGCATTATCAAAACTTGAACGAAGGAAACGAATTAAACTCAGAATCCGGAAACATATATCCGGAACTGCAGATAAACCGAGAATGGCTGTTTTCAGAAGCAACTGCCAGATTTACGTGCAGTTGATTGACGACCTCAGGGGGCATACCCTTGTAGCAGCCAGTTCACTCGAAAAAACGGTTAAGGACCAGGGGAAGGTTAAGAAAATTGAACAGGCCCGCCTGGTGGGTAAACTGGTTGCTGAAAAGGCAAAGCAGGCCGGAATTGAAGAGGTAGTATTTGACCGCGGAGGTTATCTGTACCATGGGCGTGTTAAGAGCCTGGCAGATGCCGCCAGAGAAAGTGGTCTTAAATTTTAATTGATTATGGCAAATTCAATCAGACGCGTAAAAACAACTGACCTGGAACTCAAAGACAGGCTGGTAAGCATACAGAGAGTAACCAAAGTTACCAAAGGTGGCCGTGCCTTCAGTTTCTCAGCCATTGTTGTGGTGGGGAATGAAGATGGCATTGTAGGATACGGCCTTGGAAAGGCCAATGAGGTCACCACGGCAATATCCAAAGGCATTGAAGATGCCAAGAAGAACCTTATCCGGGTTCCGGTATTGCATGGAACCATACCGCATGAGCAGGAAGCCAAGTTTGGCGGGGCGAGAGTTTTTATCAAACCAGCCACCAGTGGTACCGGAGTTAAGGCCGGAGGTGCCATGCGCGCGGTTCTTGAAAGTGTCGGTATCAAGGACGTGCTTGCCAAATCAAAAGGATCGTCAAACCCGCATAATCTGGTAAAGGCTACTTTCAATGCCCTGCAGAATCTGCGCGATCCTTACACAATTGCCCGGCAGAGGGGTATTCCTCTTGAAAAAGTATTCAAAGGTTAATGAGTAACACCATGGGAAAGATCAGGATTATCCAGGTACGAAGCAAAATCGGCAGCACCCTGCGCCAGAAAAGAACACTCGAAGCGCTGGGTCTCGGAAAGATCAACCGTACAGTTGAAGTGGAAGCCACTCCCCAGATTCAGGGAATGGTCAATAAAGTTAAGCATCTTGTAAAGGTAGAAACATTATAACGGAAGAAATATCATGGATCTGAGTCAGTTAAAACCAGCAGAAGGTTCCGTGCATGCTGATGTCCGGAAGGGCAGAGGACAGGGGTCTGGTAAAGGCGGAACTTCTACACGCGGGCATAAGGGAGCACAGTCGCGTTCAGGTTATTCCCGTAAGATCGGGCATGAAGGCGGTCAGATGCCGTTGCACAGGCGCTTGCCTAAATTCGGCTTCCGGAATATCAACCGGAAAGAATATAAAGCCATTAACCTGGAAGTTATTCAGGCATTGGCCGACAAGAACGGAATTACCGATATTGATGTACAGACCCTTATTGATGCCGGTCTTGCCTCAAAAAATCACCGGATTAAGATTCTGGGCAACGGTCAGATTACATCAAAACTGAATGTCACAGCCCATGCCTTTTCCAAAAAAGCAAAAGAAGCCATCGAAGCAAAACAGGGAACTGCTGTAAAAATTGAGGATTGATGAGACAGTTTATCAACACTCTGAAGAACATTTATAAGATCGAGGACCTAAGGTTCCGGATTCTTTATACCCTGGGTATTATTCTGATATACCGCCTGGGAAAGGAAGTTACCCTGCCGGGTATTGACCCGACAATGCTGGGTGCTCTGGCAAGGCAGACCCAGAGCGGAGTGCTCGGTTTGCTTGATATGTTTTCAGGCGGAGCTTTTTCGCAGGCTTCCATTTTTGCCCTGGGCATCATGCCTTATATTTCTGCCTCGATCGTAGTTCAGCTTCTCACAATGGCAGTTCCTTATTTTCAGCGGCTCCAGAAGGAAGGAGAAAGCGGACGGAACAAGATGAACCAGATAACCCGTTACCTTACGGTACTCATCATGGTGATTCAGTCACCGGCCTATCTGGCCAACCTGCATGCCCAGCTTCCTCCTGAAGCATTCATTGTACGCGGGCCGTTCTTTACCGTTTCATCGATCATCCTGCTGACTGCCGGAACCATGTTCATTATGTGGCTTGGCGAGAGAATTACTGACCGGGGAATCGGCAACGGTATCTCCCTCATCATTATGATTGGAATCATTGCCCGGTTACCCTATGCATTTGGTGCTGAACTGGCCGCACGGCTCGAAGGTTCCGGCGGACTGGTTGCCCTGCTTGCCGAACTGATCCTGTTGTTTGTGGTTTTCATGTTTACCATTCTGATTGTTCAGGGAACAAGGCGTATTCCAGTACAGTATGCCAAACGCATTGTTGGCAACAAGCAATACGGAGGGGTTCGTCAGTACATACCTCTGAAAGTGAATGCTGCCGGTGTTATGCCCATCATTTTTGCGCAGGCGCTTATGTTTATTCCTGTTACCATTGCCGGGTTTGCCCGTGCCGAATCACTTACGGGAATTGCTGCCGCCTTTGCCAATTTTACCGGCTTATGGTACAACCTGGTTTTTGCCCTTCTGATCATTCTGTTTACGTATTTCTATACAGCCATCATCATAAATCCAACGCAGATGGCTGAAGACATGAAAAAGAACGGAGGCTTCATACCCGGTGTAAAGCCCGGCAGAAAAACTGTTGAGTTTCTTGATACCATCATGTCACGCATCACGTTGCCCGGAGCTATCTTTCTCTCCATCATTGCTATACTTCCTGCCATTGCCGTGTTGTTCGGTGTAAACAATCAGTTTGCGCAGTTTTACGGAGGCACATCCCTTCTCATTCTGGTAGGGGTTGTGCTTGATACCCTGCAGCAAATTGAAAGCCACCTGCTGATGCGGCATTATGACGGATTGATGAAGAGCGGACGAATTAAGGGAAGAAGCGGTTATGCTGCTTCCATGTAAAAAAGTGTAACTAATAAAAGATAAGAATAAACGTTCTTTGATGATTTCCCTGAAAACAGCAGAAGAAATTGAGTTACTCAGAAAAAGTAATCTGCTGGTTTCAAAAACGCTGGCTGAAGTTGCCAGAAACATTCGCCCCGGAATTACGACCAGGGCGCTTGACAGAATAGCCGAGCAGTTTATCCGGGATCACGGAGGAGTACCTGCTTTTCTCGGTTACCGCGGTTATCCGGCAACCCTTTGCACTTCGGTCAACAGTGTGGTTGTGCATGGTATTCCGTCTGAATATCAGCTGAAAGAAGGCGATATTATCTCGGTTGACTGTGGGGCCATTCTGAATGGGTATGTCGGTGATTCGGCCTACACCTTTCCGGTAGGGGAAATACCTTCCCAGGTATTCCGCCTGATGAAAGTAACATACGAATCGCTGTTTCAAGGTATCCAGCAGGCTGTTGAAGGGAAAAGAGTGGGTGACATAGGATATGCCGTACAGACGCATGCCGAGCAGAATGGTTACAGTGTGGTAAGGGAGATGGTTGGACATGGTATAGGCAAGCGTTTGCATGAAGAACCCGAGGTTCCAAACTACGGACGTAGGGGAACAGGTGCAAAACTCCGGCAGGGAATGGTTATCTGCATTGAGCCGATGATCAATATGGGAACCCGGTTGATTGTGCAGGAAAATGACGGCTGGACCATACGGACTTCCGATAACCTTCCGTCGGCTCATTACGAACTGGCGGTAGCTGTTGGAAAAGAAAAGGCCGATATTCTGTCAACTTTTTCATATATTGAAGAGGTAATGAATATTTTTAATAACAAACTGTAAAATGGCTAAGCAACCTGCAATAGAACAGGATGGTACCATTACCGAAGCATTATCAAATGCCATGTTCCGTGTGGAGCTGGCCAACGGGCATGTCATTACGGCCCACATTTCGGGCAAAATGAGGATGCATTACATAAAGCTTCTGCCCGGTGACCGCGTGCGGGTGGAAATGTCGCCCTATGATTTGACGAAAGGAAGAATTACCTTCAGGTATAAATAAGAAAAGAACTGATTTATGAAAGTACGTACCTCCATTAAGAAAAGAAGCCCCGAGTGCAAGATTGTGCGTCGGAAAGGAAGACTTTATGTTATTAACAAGAAAAACCCCAAGTACAAACAACGTCAGGGATAAAATTTAATTACAGTATAATATGGCTCGTATAGTAGGTGTTGATTTACCGAAAAACAAACGGGGAGAAATAGGATTAACCTATATTCTCGGAATCGGACGCAGTTCTGCCCGTAAGATTCTGGCGCAGGCCGGTATTGATTATGATACCAAGGTAAAGGACTGGACGGATGACCAGCTGGCCAAAATACGTCAGATCATTAATGAACAGTACAAGGTGGAAGGAGAACTTCGTTCCATGGTGCAACTGAACATTAAGCGGCTTATGGATATCGGCTGTTACAGAGGAATCCGGCACAGAGCCGGTTTGCCTGTACGCGGTCAGAGAACCAAGAACAACGCACGTACCCGCAAAGGAAAGAAAAAGACCATTGCCAATAAAAAGAAAGCAACCAAATAAACGTTAAACATGGCTAAGAAGACAGGAACATCCCGTAAGAAGGTTGTTAAGGTTGAACCGTTGGGGCAGGCACACATCCAGGCCTCGTTCAACAATATTATTGTTAGTTTGACCAACAACAGCGGCCAGGTAATTTCCTGGTCGTCGGCAGGTAAAATGGGATTCAGAGGGTCCAAGAAGAATACACCCTATGCTGCTCAGGTGGCTGCGGAAGATGCCGCCAAGGCCGCTTATGATGCAGGCCTGCGTAAGGTGAAGGTGTTTGTTAAAGGTCCCGGAGCCGGACGCGAATCGGCTATCAGAACCATTCATAATGCAGGAATTGAGGTAACGGAAATCGTTGATGTTACCCCGCTGCCGCATAACGGCTGCAGGCCCCCGAAACGCAGAAGAGTATAATGTTTTGTTGTAAAAAATTGTAATAATATACAGATACATGGCACGATATACAGGTCCAAAAACAAAAGTTGCCCGTAGCATTGGTGAACCAATATTCGGTCCGGATAATCATTTCGACAAAAAAAACTATCCTCCCGGACAACACGGTGTTAACAGAAAACGCAAAAAGCTCTCGGAGTATGGCGTTCAGCTGAAAGAAAAGCAGAAGGCAAAATATACTTACGGACTGCTGGAAAAGCAGTTTGCCCTGTTGTTCGAAAAGGCATCTGCCAGCAAAGGGGTAACCGGCGAAGTGCTGTTGCAATTGCTGGAGTCACGCCTCGACAATGTTGTATATCGTCTTGGTATTGCTCCCACACGTGCTGCAGCCCGTCAGCTGGTTTCGCACCGGCATATCCTCGTCAACGGGGAAATCGCCAACGTGCCGTCACGCCTGCTGAAGCCCGGAGATATCGTTGAAGTTCGTGAGAAATCCAAATCACTCGAAGTGATTACCAATTCCCTCGGCACCAATCGTCATGCCCAATATTCCTGGCTCGAGTGGGACAAAGACAAAATGGCCGGAAAGTTTCTCAACCTGCCCCAGCGCTCCGAAATCCCTGAAAATATCAAGGAACAGCTCATCGTTGAACTTTACTCAAAATAATATAATCATTAAGTACCTATGGCTATTTTAGCTTTTCAGAGACCGGAAAAGGTGATCATGCTTCATGCAACTGACACCCACGGTCTTTTTGAATTCCGGCCCCTTGAACCAGGGTACGGCATTACCATCGGAAATGCTTTGCGCAGAATCCTGCTTTCCTCCCTTGAAGGTTTTGCTGTTACCAGCATTAAAATTGAGGGTGTGGAGCATGAATTCTCCACAATAACTGGTGTTATCGAAGATGTAACTGATATTGTTCTTAACCTGAAGCAAATACGGTTCAAACGCCTCGTAGAGGATACCGATCAGGAAAAAATCATGGTAACCATCTCAGGCCAGGATAAATTCAAGGCTGGCGATCTGAACCGCTTCCTTTCAGGATTTAAGGTTCTTAATCCCGACCTGGTCATCTGCCGTATGGAACCCGATGTAAAACTGCAGATGGAAATGACCATCAGCAAAGGACGCGGGTATGTTCCTTCGGAAGAAAATAAACCGGCCAATGCAGAATTCGGACTTATCGCCCTCGATGCGATCTTTACTCCCATTAAAAACGTAAAGTATTCGGTCGAAAATTACCGCGTTGAACAAAAAACTGACTACGAAAAGCTCCTGATTGAGATTACTACCGATGGTTCCATTCATCCGAAGGAAGCATTGAAAGAAGCAGCAAAGATTCTGATCTATCATTTCATGCTGTTCTCTGACGAAAAAATCACCATCGAAACCGAGGAAAAATACACCTCCGACGAATTTGACGAAGAAAGCCTCCACATGAGGCAGCTTCTGAAAACCAAGCTGGTGGACCTTGACCTTTCAGTAAGGGCCCTCAATTGCCTCAAGGCTGCTGAGGTGGAAACGCTTGGCGATCTGGTAAAATACAATAAGAATGACCTGCTGAAATTCCGCAATTTCGGAAAGAAATCGCTCACCGAACTGGATGAGCTTCTCGAAAGCATGGGTCTTACTTTTGGAATGGATGTTTCAAAATATAAATTAGACAAGGACTAACATCATGAGACACAGTGTTAAGACGAATCATCTGGGAAGAACGAGCGCCCACAGAAAGGCATTGCTCTCCAATCTGGCGGTTTCCCTGATCAAGGAGAAACGTATTGAAACGACACTGGCCAAGGCTAAGGAGCTTCGCACCTTTGTGGAACCACTTATTACACGTTCCAAGGAAGATACCACCCACTCGCGGCGTATCGTTTTCAGCTACCTGAAGGATAAAGAAGCTGTTGCCGAACTTTTCCGTGAGGTAGCTCCAAAAATTGCCGACCGTCCGGGTGGATATACACGAATTCTCCGCACCAGAAGCCGCGCCGGCGATAATGCTGATCTGTGTATGATTGAGCTGGTCGATTTCAACGAACTGTATACCAAGACGACCAAAGAAGCTGAAACGAAGCAGACCGGCAAGCGCAGAAGAAGAGGCTCAGGGAAAAAATCGGCTGAGGGAAAAGCTGCTGAAACCCAGGCACAAGCTCAGCCGAAGCCTGAAAAACCGGAGCAGTCTCCTGAAGAAAACACGGGAGAAAAGGAACAGACTCCATCCAACGAGTAAGAAAGTATTCTTATTTTTCTTCATAGCGGAAGGTGATTGGCCTTCCGCTTTTTTAGTTTCGAATTGACGCAAAAACCCGCTGCAGGTAAATTTTCCCGGGAAATGTAATGTTGATATTTCAACCCGGATCAAACAATAAGAGGTCAAATAAACCCTCATTGCGCATCAAAAAGCTGTGCAATGTACCTGGCGGGCATCCTTTGCTGTGTTTTAGCTGGGTTAGCCCTGCCGGTGTGAAATGTAAAAGCATCCCATCTGACCGGTTCTGCATGTTAAAATGCGGAATAAGGGTTACATTTGTAGATTCAGCATACCAAATTATGTTATGTCAGGAGGTTTACTGACTTTTGCGGAAAAACTAAGAGCCGCAGGCGAGCTGGCAGAAATCAGGATTCCTGTTGATCCTGTGCTCGAAATTACAGAAATTACTGACAGAATATCCAAGCTTCCTGGAGGGGGAAAGGCTCTTCTTTTTCATGATACCGGAACCCGTTTTCCTGTTTTGATCAATGCATTGGGCTCTGAGAGGAGGATGAGTATGGCATTATGCGCAGATTCGCTGGATGAAGCGGGTGAAAGGGTCAACAGGATGCTGAATATGGTTACCGGAATGATGGCACGTTCCTCGTTTTCCCGGCTCATAGCGCTTCCGGAAATTCTCAGAATGGCTTCCTGGATGCCGCGAAAGAAAAAGGGACGGGGAGCATGCCAGAAGCACGTCATGGAAAAGCCGGATCTGTCGGCATTGCCTGTTCTCAAATGCTGGCCCTATGACGGGGGAAGGTTCATAACCCTTCCAGTGGTCCATACGGTGCATCCGGATACCGGCCTGCGAAATGCAGGAATGTACAGAATGCAGGTCTTTTCTGCCGATACAACCGGTATGCACTGGCACAGGCATAAAACCGGTGCACAGCATTACTGTGCCTATAAAGAAAAGAAGGAACGGATGCCTGTTGCAGTTATTCTGGGAGGCGATCCGCTGTATGCCTATGCTGCCTCGGCTCCTCTTCCCGATGGCATTGACGAATACCTGCTGGCCGGATTTCTGAGAAAACGCCGTGTGACGATGGTACGATGCCTCACTCAGGACATCTGGGTTCCGGAAGATGCTGATATTGTTATTGAAGGTTTTGTTGATCCCTCTGAGCCCAGCGTTACGGAAGGCCCTTTCGGCGATCATACGGGCTTTTATTCCCTGCAGGACCTTTACCCGCTGTTTCATGTTACCTGTATCACCTACCGTCAGGATGCGGTTTATCCGGCAACCATCGTAGGGATACCCCCACAGGAAGACTATTATATAGCAAAGGCAACCGAGCGGATATTTCTTCCGCCGATCCGGTTTACCCTGCTTCCCGAAATAACGGATTTATCTTTGCCGGCTTTTGGTGTGGCTCATAACCTTGCTATTGTGTCGGTGAAAAAGTTCTATCCGGGACAAGCCTCAAAAATTGCAGGAGCTCTATGGGGCGCAGGACAAATGATGTTCAACAAATTCCTTGTGGTAGTTGATGAGAACGTTAACGTGCATGACCTGCAGCAGGTTTTCCATGCATTGCTTTCCCATGTGCGGATTCCGGACGATCTGATCCGCCAGACCGGCCCCCTTGATGTGCTCGACCATGCTGGAATCGGTGAAGCGTATGGAGGGAAACTTCTTCTTGATGCCACGGAAAAATTTCGTGAAGAATTAACTGCTGTCAGTCCGGCCCGGGAATTTTCAGAATTATCGGAAAATGCAGGGAATGCCGGAGCCCACGTAACCATTGTTCATACAATCAAGGCCGTCAGGATGATCATTACCGTTGCCGCGGTTGCCAAACCGCAGTGTTCGTTCAGGGAGGCTGTGGCGTGGATAAACGGCAGAATCCACAAGTCGGATGGTAAAACCCATATCATTATCATTACCGACCCGGGGACAGAAAATCTTCCGGCAGATCTTCTGTTGTGGTACATATTGGCTAACACTGATCCGGTGCGGGATATTGTTTTTTATCGCGGTACGGTTCCGGTTTTGGGTATTGATGCCACCCGAAAATCAAAAAAAACGGATAAATTTGAACGAAAATGGCCGAATGTACTTATTATGAGTGACGAAATTATTCAGAGAGTTGACGAACGATGGAGTTTTTATGATACAGGTTCATTCATTCCTTCTCCCTCTCTAAAGGTAAGATCGCTTGGGGCAGGATATGGCCCTGAGGTTGTGTCGGAAGAATAAGTAATGCGGGTGTATGAGAAAGGTGCCTGGATATTATCTCTTGCTTTTGTTTGGCATGCTGGTATGGACTGAAGCACTACCCGCACAGGTAGCAGATATGCCGAAAGCCGAACATTTTTCCACAGAGAACGGACTGAGCCAGGCACAGATAAATGCCATTCTGCAAGATGCTTACGGATTTCTGTGGATCGGCACACAGGATGGACTGAACCGGTATGATGGCAATAAATTTGTTCATTTTCAGCATCTTCCGTTTGATACTACGAGTCTTTCCAATAATTATGTACGAAGCATTACGGAAGATCCGGACCATAATTTATGGATTGCCACTGATTACGGGCTTTGCGTTTTCAGAAGAAAGGAGAACAGAATTTCCTGTTTTTTTCACCAGGATGACAATCCCAACTCTCTTACCGCAAATCAGGTTTACGGAGTTTACTCCGATCGCAGGGGCGATATCTGGATAAAGACCGCAAATGCCATAGATCGTTTTGATCGAACGACGGAAAGGTTTTATCATTTTCCTCATTTTAATGATCCCCAGAATTTCGTTACCGGATTGCAGAGTTATCCTATTCTTGAGGATGCAAAGGGCTTTCTTTGGTTTGGAAGCAAAGACGGTCTTTTCAGGATGGATTCCCTGCGCACCTCATTGGTTCGTTTTTCTTCTGCTCTGTCTGATCCGGGTTCTATAAGTAACAACTATATCAGGGCGCTTTTTTTGGATCATTCAGGTAACTTATGGGTTGGAACCCGAAACGGACTTAACAGATTTGATTATTCATCCGGGAAATTTTTCCGCTACTATCCTTCGGGCAGAACACTACCCTTGCCTGAAAATTCAGTGAATGCCATTACTGAAGATTATACAGGCCGGTTATGGCTTGGAACCGATAACGGCTATCTGATATTTACCCCCGAAAAGGGAGTTGTTAAACAGGTAACCCAGGTGGAAGCAAACAGTCAGATGCGGACACTCCGCATGGTCACCGGGATATTTTCTGATTATACCGGCCTGATCTGGATTGGCAGTTTGGAAGGATTGTACAAGGTTTCTCCGTTTCCTCCTCGTTTTGGATTGATCAAAAGTCAGCAAACTTCCTATCAGCCTTTGAGTTCGTATGATATCGGTTCCCTATTTGAAGATGATGATGGCCGTTTATGGATTGGTACATGGGGAGGAGGTTTAAATATTCTGGACAGAACGACAGGGAAAAATATTGTTTACTCAGAGAATAGTCCTGATCCGGCTCACAGGATCGGGAATAATTACATCCATGCGATCATCCGGTTATCCAACGGGGATATTCTGGTGGGTACGCAAAACGGAGCATTTATATATTCGGGAGGCCGGTTTGTTACCTTTTGCTCAAAATATGTTCAGAAGGCCTGCAAGGTTTTTAACAACAACCGGATTTATGATATTACCGAGGACAGGTCGGGAAATATATGGTTTGCTACCGGTTACGGATTGTTCAGGTATGATCCGGACAGGCGTTCTGTTTTCAGTATCAGCCAGATTCCGCTAAAGAAGGGTATGCTAAGTCTGAACACCGTTTTTTCTGTAGCCGAGGATAAACCCGGGAATATCTGGTTTGGTACAGACAATGGATTGCTCTGTTATGAAAGATCAAGCGGATTGTACCGGCATTATATTGCATCAAGGAATCCTTCTGACAGCTCCATTTCGAGCAACTCGGTTTATACTCTGTTTTATGATTCAAGGGGAATTCTGTGGATAGGCACGCAATCGGGTCTGAACCGTTACCTGGCTTCCCGTGACCGGTTCATTACCTATTCAACAAAAGACGGATTGCCCAGCAACCTGATCTATGAAATTCTGGAAGATAAAAGGCATGCCATCTGGCTAAGTACCAATTATGGTATTGCCAGCTTCTTTCCTGATAGTACGGGTTTTTTCCGGTATGATCTGGCGGATGGATTGCAGAATTATGAGTTCAATCTGGGAGCTGCTTATTGCAGCCGAACAGGAGAGGTTTTTTTCGGGGGTATTTCAGGGCTGAATTTTTTTCATCCTGATTCCCTGATCCGTTCAGGAAAGGAGCCTAAGGTAAGGATAGGAGAGATTGAACTTGTTTACCGGAACGGGGCCATCCGGCGGATTTACGAGGCACCGGATGTTTTGGTCATCCCTCCTGAAGTAAAAGTTTTTCATATTGATTTTGCCGTTCTTGATTTTCAGAATCCTGTAAAGAACCGCTACGGTTATAAACTGGTCAGTTCAGGAGAAAAAGGCGAGTGGATTGATCTTCAGAACCGAAATACGGCCACATTTGCCAGTCTGTCACCGGGTCTGTATCAGTTTTCCCTGCGGGGTGCAAATGCTGAACAACAATGGAGTCGGGAGATTTACTCGATGCAGATCAAGGTACTGGCTCCCTTTTACCGGTCAACCACTGCCCTTGTCCTGTATGTTCTGCTACTGGGTGTTTTGATAGCCGGATTTATTAACTGGCGTACACGAAATCTCAGAATGTCGAACAAAATTTTACTGGAACGGCACATTGATTCCTTGCGTATTGAAAAGCAGAGAAAAGAGCTTGAAATCAAAAACAAAGCGATTACTGACAGCCTCCGATATGCACAGCGCATACAATCTGCTCTCATGCCTTCCGAAAAAATGGTCAAAAAGATCTTTCCCGAATCGTTTATTTTTTTCAGGCCCAGAGATATTGTCAGCGGTGATTTTTACTGGATTCATCAGAAAAACGGAATTATCAGCATTGCCACGGTCGATTGCACCGGCCATGGTGTACCGGGTGCCTTTATGTCGATTATTGGATATGAACTGCTTAGAACTGTCACCGGCCATCAATTTGTAAGCGATCCTGCCTGGGTGCTGAATGAACTGAATTCAGGACTTAGAAGCATTTTTGGAGATTCGGAGCATGTATCGCTGAAAGACGGAATGGATGTTTCTTTTGTTATCATAGAAAAGCAGAAACGAAAACTGCGTTTTGCCGGAGCCTTCAGTCCGCTCTTTATTGTGAGAAACGACAAAATTCTTGAGATTGACGGGGACCGTTTTTCGGTGGCATTGACTCAGGATACTGAAGATGTCAGGGAATTTCAGAGCCATGAAATTGATCTTTTGCCCGAAGATGTTGTATATATGTTTTCTGACGGGTATGTTGATCAATTTGGCGGGCCCGAAGGCAAAAAGTTTAAATACCGCCGGTTCCGTTTTCTTCTCCTTAATATCTATCGACTGTCAATGGAGGAACAAAAGCGCATGCTTGAGAATACTTTTGATAACTGGAAGGGAGAAAACGACCAGGTGGATGATGTGCTTGTAATTGGGTTCCGGCCGCTTTCGGAGTAACTTACTTAGTTGCCAGCAGGGTACTCATCTTTTGAATCAGAACTTCAATCTGAAAAGGCTTGGCAATATAATCGTTCATTCCGGCTGCAATGCATACTTCCTTGTCACCTGACAGGGCATTGGCGGTTATGGCAATAATGGGGGTGAAGGATCCGGCAGATGATTCAATTTCCCTTATTTTACGGGTTGCTACAATACCATCCATTACCGGCATCTGGATATCCATCAGTATCAGATCGTATTTGTTGCTGCCGAATTTATCGAGCGCTTCTTTTCCATTATTCGCCACATCGATGGTTTTTACGATTTTTTTCAGACTGAGCTGAATAATCTTCTGATTGATAAGATTATCTTCCACAAGGAGAACGCTGGCGTCCTTCAGCTCAACAGCCTTTTTTACGGGAACCTTAACGGCCGGCTTTCCTTTGGCAGGCAATGGTTCGGCAATGAGTTTCCCTGCCCTGCGGAAACGCATCTCAAATGAGAAGAGCGTATACTGGGTTGTATTGTTGATTTCCAGCTTTCCTCCGGCTGTCTGAATCAGTTTTCTTGCAATGGTGAAATCCAGTATTTCCGTTTCGGCAACCGTTGTTTCTCCTGTTATTTCGCGGTAGTCAATATTTTCCTGATCCGAAATGAACCGCAAAGGCATTAAGGTTGTCTTGACCTCAAATGCAGGGATGATAAACTCTTCGGTTTCTTTTCCTGCTTTTACACGGACTTCTATCTCTGCTTTGCGGTTTCCATGGAACTTGACAATGTTATCAATGAGGTTCAGAAAAACCTGTTTCACCCGCACAGGAGCTCCTGTAAGATTTCTGGGCAATTTGGGATCGAAGTGCAAAACAATCTCCAGGTTGTCGTCTTTTTTAAAAAGGTTAAGTGTGCTCGAAATCGTATTGTAGAGGTCAAAGGTGATCTGATAATCTTTTTTCTCAGAGAACTCAATGCTAGAGACTTTTGCTATGCTGTTTACAACATTGGCAAGATTGCTGGTGGAGGCGATGATGGTATCGAGCAGATCCCTCTGCGCTTCATCCAGAGAAGAATCTTCAAGCAGTTCGCTGATTACCATTATATTGTTCAGGGGTGTGCGGATTTGATGGGACAATTTCGAAATGAACTCATCTTTGGACCGGTTTTGGTTGCGCGCTGACAGCATTTCCCTTTCCATCCGGGAATAATAGTCAATCCGCAGGTATTCATAGAATAAAAGAAATGCCCACACACTGAGCATGGATGCAAGCGCCCTGAAAGCAAAAGGAAGTGGGAAGGGATGCGGCAAAAAGGAAGGGCCCGGAAAAATGCAAAGAAGGAAGATAAGAACAGTAAACCCTCCGGTGACATAACTTCCTTTCCGTGGGCCGAGGAGAAGAACGGTAAGAACAGGATAGACCGGCAGCCATATCAGTCCTGTGCCTTTTGTTCCTCCCGTGATACTTAGGAATAATAAAAGAAGTGTGGATGATGCAACAAAAATAATGGATGACAGGGAGTAATTTTTTGTTTTCCGAAGATAGAAGAATGTTCCGGCAAGGATTAATGCCAGGGCTATAAGGAAACCCCCGATCAGAAACAATTTATTAAAGAAAGCAATCAGGCCGAAAAGGAAGGTAAGAAGAAAGCCTATTGAAATAAAAGCCTGATTGAGAATGATTTTACGTGTCTGATCCTCTTCCCCCGGTATAACGCCGGTACGTTCCAGGGCAGCAATAATATGATCCAAAAATTTCATGTCCCGAATCCAATTCCTTCAACCTGCTAAAATTATAAAATAATCTAATAAAACCTTCCTTTCGTCATAAAATCTGCCTGGTTTTTCATTGACTTACTGAACAGGTTACAGGATTACGAAGGAAAAAACAGGCAGATTTTGTACTTTTACGGAACAGTTTTTGCATACAGCAGAAACAGGCACTTTGGATTATGAAACATTTCCGGAACAGTATTCTATGGGGATACAGCAGTGTTTGCTGTCTTTTTTTCTTCTTGCTTGCACAGGGGGATCTTTCTGCGCAGACCGATACAACAGGATTAGTGCGGTATACTCCCGAGTACCGGTTTACCGACGGGATATTCATTGATTTCATGCAAGTGAGAAATAACCGTCCGATAGCCAAATCGCGCATTCTTACAACGGTTGACTATAATGATCCTTCTTTTTTTAACCAGATTCTGAAACAGAACAAAATATCCTACTACGATGAGATGGGTGTTAAGAGGGAAATTGCAGCCGATAAAATATGGGGCTTTGCCAGGAACGGAAGTTTGTATTACCGGATTGGCCAGAATTTCAACCGGATAATGATTGTGGGAAGTATCTGCCATTTTATTGGTACTGTTACCACGTATAATCCTCGGTATTATAGTCCATACATTTACGATTATTATTCTTATCCCTATTCGCCATACTCCTATGGCTATCCTTACTCATCGATGGAAACACAGGAAGCAAAGCAATTTATACTGGATTTTGAAACCGGCCAGGTTTATGAATTTACTGTAAGTAATGTGGAAGCATTGTTGATACGCGATCCTCAGCTGTATGAGGAATTTATGGCACTTTCAAGCCGAAAAAAGAAGCAGTTGCGGTTTATGTACGTTCGTCGTTTCAATGAGCGTAATCCCTTGTATCTTCCTGCAAATAATCAATAAAACAAGGCATATGAAAACTAAATCTATTCTGTTTTTTTTGTTCTTTTCCTTCCTTCAGATGGTTGGTGCACAGGATTATGTGCCTACACGGGCCGATGTTGAGCAGTTTTTTAAAACCAAAACGCTCGTTGTTCTGGAAGATAATCCGCTGATGGAGTATAATATCCTCATTCAGGAGGTGATGAAGCGGGAGTGGACCATCACACCCTTTGAAATTATTTCTTACAAAGAGTTTGAAGAAAAGCGCAAGGATCCTGCCTATTCGTTTTTAGTTCTTGTTCAGACGCGTTTTGAACGGGACAAGACCAACGCTAAGTATAAATTCCTCGACGTTTTGCTGGGGGGCAACTATTTCCGGATCAACGAAATGCCGGCGCTTGTCCAGGTTCCTCTTGCCTATGAAGAAGTGGAGGAGCATAGTTACATTTATAAGCTCGGAACCCTGGTGCGCTTCATCCAGAACCATATACGGCTCATCTATGAGAAGCCGGAAATCATTTCGGCCAATGTTTTTAAATACTATAACAACAATATTGCTGACATCCGTAACAAAGTCCTTTATGTTACTGAAGACGACCTGGCTCCGGAGGTCAATTCGGAACGAAAGATCAAAGCCATTTATCCTTACAAGGTAAGAATCACCACACCGGAAGAAATTGAAAAGGCGATCCAGGAAAAAAATCCGGATGTAGTATTTCTTCATAAGGTGGGACCGGAAGGTACGAGGATGAAAGCCCGGTGCTACAAGGTGATTATTGGAGCAGATGATGCCAGATTCTATTATTTTGATTATCATAACATTGACGACAAGCACCCTGACGGCTTTCTGGCCAGTGACTTTAAAAAACTAGCTAAAAAGTAAGGATTTCTGACATGGCGGATGACAAAAAAATCATTTTCTCCATGGTGGGAGTGGGGAAAATTTATCCCCCCCACAAAAAGGTGCTGAACAATATTTCCCTGTCGTTTTTCTATGGAGCAAAGATCGGCGTCATAGGTCTCAATGGTTCGGGCAAATCGACCTTGCTGAGAATAATAGCCGGGAAAGAGAAATCGTTTGAGGGGCAGGTGGTTTTTTCCCCGGGGTATTCCATTGGATTGCTCGAACAGGAACCTCAACTTGATGAAGACAAAACAGTCAGGGAAACGGTTGAAGAAGGGCTGGGCAGGATTGTTGGTCTGTTGCGTGAGTACGAGGAAATAGCCAACCGCTTTTCGGAGCCTTTGCCGGAAGAGGAGATGAACCAATTGCTTGAACGGCAGGGACAATTGACTGAACAGATTGATGCAGCCGGTGGCTGGGAACTGGATAGTACTATCAGCCGGGCTATGGATGCCCTCAACTGTCCGGAGGGAGATGTTCCGGTATCGATTCTTTCAGGCGGGGAAAGGCGCAGGGTAGCTCTTTGCCGGCTTTTGCTCCAGCAGCCCGACATTTTGCTTCTCGATGAACCCACCAACCATCTTGATGCTGAATCAGTGCAGTGGCTGGAGGTATATCTGCGGAACTACCCGGGAACAGTTATCGCCGTTACACACGATCGGTATTTTCTTGACAATGTGGCGGGGTGGATTCTGGAACTTGACCGGGGAGAAGGGATTCCATGGAAAGGCAACTATTCGTCGTGGCTGGAACAAAAGGCCCGGCGGCTGGAAATGGAAGAAAAAACCGAAAGCCGGCGCAGAAAAACCCTTGAACGGGAGCTGGAATGGGTGCGCATGGCCCCGAAGGCACGACAGGTCAAATCAAAAGCCCGTCTGAATGCCTATGAAAAACTCCTGGGAGAGGATGTCAAAGTTAAGGAAGAGCGTCTTGAGATATTTATTCCCAACGGTCCCCGCCTTGGTCAGAAAGTGATTGAAGCCAGGCAGGTAGCTAAAGCTTACGGGGATAAACTGCTGTTTGAGAACCTGAATTTCGTTCTTCCTCCCGCAGGGATTGTCGGCGTCATTGGCCCGAATGGCGCAGGCAAAACGACACTCTTTCGTCTGATCATGGGGCTGGAAAAACCCGATGCCGGAGAGTTTGTGGTTGGAGAAACAGTCAGGCTTGGTTATGTTGACCAGGAACATGCTGCGATAGATCCCCAAAAGACTGTTTTTGAAGTCATTTCAGGTGGAAGTGATTTTATCAGGATGGGAGGACGCGAAATAAACGCCCGCGCCTATGTTGCCCGGTTCAATTTCACCGGAGCCGATCAGGAAAAGAAAGTACATATGCTCTCAGGCGGTGAACGAAACCGGCTTCACCTGGCCCTTACGCTGAAAGAAGAAGCCAACGTTCTGCTACTTGACGAACCAACCAATGACATTGACGTAAATACCCTCCGTGCCCTGGAGGAAGGCCTGGAGGATTTTGCCGGCTGTGCGGTAATCATCTCCCATGACCGCTGGTTCCTTGACCGTGTAGCAACTCATATCCTGGCTTTTGAAGGGAATGCCCAGGTTTATTTCTTTGAAGGGGGATTCTCGGAATATGAAGAAAACCGCAAAAAAAGAACGGGAGAAACCACACCGAAACGTTTCCGGTTTAAAAAACTTACCCGATAGGAAGAATCGATAGCATTGCGATTCCAACTGCAGAGGATTGTTTTTCGTTTTTATCTGGTTTTTGCTGTCTCAGAAAGTCACAGGATGGCATTCAATAATCGGTAAATTCGAATCAGTCTGATGAATAAAAAATTTTTATTATTTTTGAACAACCTGATTTTCTAACTAAAACCTGAAATCCTATGAAGTGGTTTTTACGCTTTTTCTTTTTAATGAGCCTGTGTCCGCTCATGTTGTCTGCTCAGAATGAAGTTCTTATTGCAGACTTTGAAACTTCCATTCCCAACACCTACTATTACGCCCCCGGGGGTACAGCCACTGTGGTGGATAACCCGTATGTTGATGCCAGAAATGGCAGTGCCAAGGTTCTGCGTTTTGACAAAAGTTCGGGGACTTACAAACTTATCGGATTCGGATTTCCTGACCTGCAGATAAAGGTGAAGGATGTAAAGCAGGTGGAATTTCTGATTTATGGCGAAAATTTCAACAGTCTTTACGTGTCAACGGAAAATACCCTTGACCCGCGGACAAGTGAAATTCACAAGATCTGGGCTAAACCTTACGGTACTTCAAATGTCTGGTACAAAGTGACCGTTCCGCTTAACAAGCCTGATCCACAGGATACCCTCGGGTATCTGGGGTATCTCAACATTTTTCCGAACATGGAAGATGCTGCCCAAGCAACCTTTTATATTGACAGCGTGAAACTGGTGCTTTTCCCCACCGGTGTCGGGGTAGAAAGTGTGACCGTTGACCCCAAACAGGTTGAGCTTATTGTGAATGAAAAGCGCTTAATTGAAGCGCAAATTGAACCTGAAGATGCTGATAATAAGAATGTTACATGGGCATCAACCGATGCTGATGTTGCCACGGTAGATGCTACCGGAATGGTTACGGCTGTTTCAGCTGGTTCAGCTAAAATCTATGTGACCACTGAAGATGGCGGGTTTACCGATACCTGTTATGTTACCGTAACGGATGTAATTCCTGAATATCCGCCTGTGATAGCCAACTTTGAGGATGTGGTTCCTTCTGATGCCCCCGGTTCAGGTGTATGGCAGGTGTTCAGCTGGAATGGTTCGAGGGAGATAATTCCCAATCCGGTTAAAGACGAGAACAATAATACTGATAATTTACTGCATTATACCAAGGATGCCGGCGCTACGTGGTCAGGTTTCGGATTCTTTTACCAGGATGGCATTTACACCACACCCGATCTGGAAAGCCTTGAACTGATGTTGTATGGTGTGCAATGGACCAAGCTCTTTGTTAAAGTGGAAGGTATCAAAAACGGAACACCTGCTACCTTTTATGAAACTCCGTGGCCGTGGGCACCACCCTCAACGGCTGGAAGCTGGAATAAAATTGTGATTCCTTTTGGGCCCAATCTTGCCGGCAGCCGGATAAAGAATATTCTTGTCATGTGTGCCGATGTCAGCGACCCGTTCGAAGTGTATGTTGATCAGGTAAAACTGAATTATAAAGTTTCCGTGGAATCGGTAGCGCTCAATAAAACAACCCTTGAACTGGCTGTCGGTGCTGAAGAATATCTTGAAGCTATTATTACTCCGGCCAATGCTTCGAACCAGAACGTTACCTGGGAAAGTTCCAATACTGCCGTTGCCACAGTAAACTCACTGGGCAAAGTAGTAGCCGTAGCTCCCGGAACCGCTACCATTACGGTAACTACCGAAGACGGTGCCAAAACGGCCACCTGTGAAGTTACTGTTATTCAAACAGGTATCCATTCAACCACGGCAAAACAAAATTATCTGTATCCAAATCCGGTGACCGGTTCTGTGCTTTATGTTGCAGTGCCTTCAGCTGTATCCGGAACGGTTCAGTTCAGAATAATGGATGTTTCAGGACGCATCGTTCAATCCTTCAGCTCACCTGTTAACGGAAGCCGCACCTATCAGCTTTCTGTCCGTCTTGTTCCCGGCAATTACCTGCTGAAGGTAACTGGTGAAGGCGTCAATGATATGATGAAGCTGATCGTGAAATAAGGGATACTAAATGGACTAAATTTTGTCAGCCGGCGAAAATCAACCTGCCGGCTGACTTTTTCATTATCCAAACCATTCGCATATGAACCGAAAACTCATTTTCTTTTTTCTTCTCATACTTGCAGGATGGAGGGGACATGCAAGTGACTGGATTCAAACTTTGCCCCTGACCGATAAGATTCTGGTGCTGTATTTTGACGATGGATATATTCAGCATTATGGTTACCACCAGCAGTCATCCGCCTGTGTAACCTTTAACAGCCCTCTC
Source organism: Bacteroidales bacterium (assembly GCA_012517825.1). NCBI lineage: Bacteria > Pseudomonadati > Bacteroidota > Bacteroidia > Bacteroidales > Bacteroidales bacterium. The sequence goes on from JAAYUG010000111.1 coordinate 50,967, forward strand.
GATATCAGCAAGGCCATGCTGACCGGTTCTTATACCATTTCAAGCCCTGATGATGCCAGTTTTGCCGGAGGTGTTCAGCCTGTGAGTGTTGGCCGTAAATCGAAGGGACAGGACTTTTCACGTAAGTGCCTCTGGAGACAGTCTGTTTTGTACAATGAATGCCATGGCGGAGCTACCATCTGCGATAACGACTTCATTTTTGAACATTTCGTTTATCTTGAACTTCCACATGCCCTGCAACAGGGGAAAAAGTACGTCATCACCCTTTCAGGTCTTGCCACTAATTATAATTCCGACACGCTGGTTTTCGATGTGACACGGGTAAGATCGGATGCAGTTCATGTAAATCAGATCGGGTTTTTACCGGATGCAGAAGAAAAATACGGTTATCTTTCAGCCTGGATGGGGGACAAGGGACCTCTTGACCTGGACGATTATGCCGGGTCCAGGTTTCATCTGATTGATCTCTCAACGGGGCAGGCAGTATTTGAAGGGACCATAGCCAAACGGCTTGATGTGGAAACTGCCCAGCAGAAAGACCTGCCTGGAGAGCCTGGAAGTCCATTCTTTTCGATGAGTGACGTATGGGAGTGTGACTTTTCTTCATTCACCACTCCGGGTGAATATGTTCTTTCGGTTGAAAAAATAGGATGTTCCTACCCGTTTAAAATCGGAAAGGATATTTACAGGGAGGCATTTTATCATACGGTCAGGCAATTGTATCATGCCCGCACCGGAATTGCCCTTACGGAACCATATACAAAATTTACCCGTCCCCGGACATGCCATCCTGCTGACGGAAAGATCCGATTTAAATATACCCGGTCAAAATGGACCGACTGGCATAGCGAAAACGGTGATATGAATACTGTTTTGTCGCTGGTTGACACGAGTGTACATCTGACAACCTGGGGGTGGTACCAGGATGCGGGCGACTGGGATGGGTATTACTCGCACACTGCAGTGCCACGCTACCTGATGAGCATTTACGAGCTGTATCCGGAAAAATTCCGTGACGGTGAACTGAACATTCCGGAAAGCGGAAATGGTATTCCCGATATTTTGGATGAAGCCCGTTGGCTGATTGATTATTTTGACCGAACACGCGGGCCTTCCGGAGGAATTGCCGGCGCCAGGATTCATCCTGATTTTGAAGATATTGCCGACGGAGTCCCTTCCTGGGAGGATACGAGGAACTGGATCATTTCAGGCGAAGATGTGGTGACAACCTATACGTTTGCCGGCATGTGTGCTCAGCTGGCCTGGTGTTACAAAATATCGGGCAACAATACCCTGGCAAACAGCTTTATCAGCAAGGCCGAGTCGGCATTTGACTGGGCAGAAAGCCACAAACAGCAAGGGGAAGACCTGCACAATGCCCGTTTGTATGCGAGCGCATGGCTGTATAAGTACATTGGTGCTGCTGTGTTCCAAAATATTTTTAAGCAGGATTACATCAATCAGTCATCGGCTGAGTATGCGTCTGAAAATTTCAGGTGGGCAGTGTATGCCTTTGCTACCTGTAATCAAGGAAACATTGACGCCAACCAGAAAACCACCTGCATCAACCAGGTGAAATCCATTGCTGATGCTGATGTGGTTGATCCGGCCACAAAGAGAAGTTTTCGTGCAGGATTCAACTGGACTTATCCCATGCTGGTAGGGCAGGCTACAACACCCATGGTCTTTCCGGCGGTTGTAGCTTATAAGATCACGGGCGATAAAAAATACCTTACGGCCATTGAAACCACCGTTGATTACTTTATGGGGGGCAATCCGCTGAACATGCTCTGGATGACGGGCTATGGAGATCACCATCCGGAGCAGGTCATGCACCTTGACACATGGTTCAGCAACCGGGATGAATTCATTCCCGGGATCATTCCCTATGGCCCTACCTATATAGGTCGCGACTGGATGCCGAACAACGGCCCGTGGGCATCGGAGTTTGCTCTCTGCAGGGTGTATCCGTCAAAGGAATTGTGGCCAGGGCATGAGATGTATTTTGAGAATCGCTATTGTCCCCCAACCAATGAATTTACCATTCATCAGAATACGGCTCCGGCTGCTGCCGTGCTTGGATTTCTATGTGATACGGCTTCCGGTCAATGGGCTCCCAATGAGCCTCCCTCAGTAATTTTTACAGGTCCTGATAAAGCAACCCTCCAGCCTGGTTCTACGGTAATGTTTACAGTGCAGGTATCTGACAACGATGGTTACGTTACCAGGGTAGAATATTTCAATAACAAGCATAAAATCGGACAATCAGCCGCACCTCCCTTTTCGTTTACCTGGAAGAACCTGCCGTCAGGTCCCTATGCCATTGAGGCTGTGGTTTATGACAATGAGGGGGCTCGCGGTAAATCCGTTCTTGGCCAGACATCAGCTCCTGCAATTACTTCAAACGATGGTACGGGACTAAAGGTCTTCCCCAATCCCGGGCACAACATGGTATATTTTGAGTTCGATGTCGAAAAACCGTCGGATGCGGTATGTTCTATCTACAGTGCCGATGGAAAGCTGGTCAGATCATGGAATGTAAAAAATCTTGCTCATGGTTTGCAACGGCTTGCCTTTAATCTGTCAGAACTTCCCCTTGTTCCCGGCCAGTACCTTTGTGCAGTTGATACGACCATTCCCGGAAACAAACGGAAACTTGCCTGGCTGATTATTCAATAAGGAATCGGCTGCATGCAAAAGGAAAGGAAGAGATTACAGCAAACAGGAATTCCTGCTGGATCTCTTCTTTTTCGTTTTCTTGTATAGCTATCTAATTATTGTACTTTTGTGCAAAATTTTTCATCATGGCTGTTCCGGTACCAGGCATTCCAAAAGGAACGAGGGATTTTCTCCCCCAGGAAGCAGTTCGCAGGAATTATATTTTCCGTACTATTCAGGAGGTTTTTCATTTGTTTGGATACCAGCCGATTGAGACTCCTGCCATGGAAAATCTTTCTACCCTGCTTGGCAAATACGGGGAAGAAGGAGACAAGCTGTTGTTCAGAATTCTGAATTCGGGCGATTTTTTGAGCGGGGTTCCGGCCGGTATTCCTTACGATTCTTCGGAATGGTCGAGATACATTTGTGACCGCGGTTTGCGGTACGATCTTACCGTTCCTTTTGCCCGGTTTGTAGTACAGCATTACAATGAACTGGTCTTTCCGTTTAAGCGCTATCAGATGCAGCCGGTCTGGAGAGCGGATCGCCCACAGAAAGGCCGTTACCGTGAATTTTATCAATGCGATGCCGATATCATCGGGAGCAATTCCCTGCTGAATGAACTGGAATTGGTTCAGATGATTGATGAGGTGTTCAGGAGGCTCTCCCTGCGGGTGCTTATAAAACTGAACAACCGGAAAATTCTTGCCGGTATTGCAGAAACAATCGGAATGGCTGATCAGCTCACCCCGCTTACCATAGCACTTGACAAACTGGAAAAAACCGGAGAAGAGAAAGTTTTGCAGGAACTGTCGGCAGCCGGAGCCGGTGCAGAAGTAATTGAAAAACTAATCCCCTTTCTGCGGATTACCGGAGGAAATGAGAGCAGGCTGGAACAGCTATCAGAAATGATAAAAGCCTCAGAGGAAGGGAGAAAGGGAATAGCTGAAATGAAGGAGTTGATGGGGTATGTATCTTCCTATGCTCCGGAAGCCAATGTGGAATTTGATATTACTCTGGCCCGTGGCCTGAACTATTATACCGGAACCATTGTGGAGGTCAAGTCGCTGGATGTATCCATAGGGAGCATCTGCGGGGGTGGAAGGTACGATAATCTTACGGGAATATTTGGCTTGCCTGGGATTTCGGGCGTAGGGGTATCCTTTGGTGCAGACCGTATTTACGATGTGCTGCAGCAGACAAATCGCTTCCCGGCAGGAGATACCACAGCCTGCAGTGTGCTGTTTGCCAATTTCGGGGGAAAAGCGGTTCAGCCAGCCCTTGAATTTGTCAGGAAACTGCGTTCAGCCGGTATAAGCAGTGAAATATATCCTGACAATGCCAAACTGAAGAAACAGCTTGATTATGCCAACCGTCGGAATATTCCCTATGTTGTGCTTGCCGGCGAAGAGGAACTGAGCGAAGGAAAAGTGACCCTGAAGAATATGACCACGGGAGAACAGAAAAAAGTGGCGGTTGAAGAGTTGGCGGATGTTCTCCGAAACCGCTGACAAGATCCTTGTTAATCCATCAATTTTTATTCCAGGTAATTATAATTCAGTAAGTTGTCGCAAAGGGTCCACCGGCTGGTGCCGGAAATTCTATTTGGGGTTTTCGAAAACCAATGTCGCTTGTTTTCTGTCGTAACATTTTATCTAACATATTTTTCACCCCTTCATCAGCAGTAATTTTAGGTAATTTAGCCGGAAACATTTTTTGGTATGGCTGAGGCTTTTCTTATTCAACCGGCTCCGGTAACCCTGAAGGAAATACAGCAGGTTCTTGATGAGCATCGCAGGATTGAACTATCGGATGAAGCCCGCGGGCTGATTCAGCGATGTCGCGATTATCTTGACCGAAAGGTTGCCGCGGCCGGTGAGCCGTTGTATGGAATCAATACGGGCTTTGGTGCGCTGTATGACCGGTCGGTTTCTCCTGAAAACCTGGAAAAACTTCAGAAGAATCTGGTGATGTCGCACGCCTGCGGGACAGGAGACGCAGTTCCAGACGATATTGTGCGCCTGATGCTGTTGCTGAAAGTCAGGTCGCTGGCTTACGGATATTCGGGGGTACAAACCGAAACGGTACAGCGCCTTATCGATTTTTACAATGAGGATGTTTTACCGGTAGTTTACCGGTATGGTTCCCTGGGTGCTTCAGGCGATCTTGCCCCGCTTGCTCATCTTTGTCTCCCTTTGCTTGGCATGGGCGAAGTGAGGTACAAGGGGAAAGTATATCCGGCGATCGATATTTGCAGGAAATTCGGATGGGAGCCGGTTAAGCTGAAGAGTAAGGAAGGACTGGCTCTTCTGAATGGAACGCAGTTCATGAGTGCCTATGGAGTGCATCTTTGCCTGCATGTGTTTCATCTTTCCGCCATGGCCGATGTAATCGGAGCTCTTTCCCTGGATGCATATGACGGACGCCTCGATCCGTTTCATCCGCTTGTTCAGCAGATTCGGCCCTACAAAGGTCAAATTACTACCGCCAGACGCATCCGATGGATTCTGGAAGGGAGCGAACTGATTGCCCGGCATAAGGAGCACATTCAGGATCCTTACTCGTTCCGCTGTATTCCTCAGGTACATGGTGCGTCGAAAGATTCCATCGATTATGTGGCTTATGTTTTTGAGAGGGAGATCAACTCAGTAACCGATAACCCAACCATATTCCCTGAACAGGATCTTATTATTTCAGCCGGCAATTTTCATGGCCAGCCGCTGGCTCTGGCTCTTGACAATCTGTCGATAGCCATGGCTGAGCTGGGAAATATTTCGGAACGGAGAACCTATCAGCTGCTTTCGGGGGCAAGGGGGTTGCCTCCGTTTCTGGTAGCCAATCCGGGTCTGAATTCCGGATTTATGATTCCGCAATATACTTCGGCTGCCCTTGTGAGCCATAACAAGCAGCTTTGCACCCCCTCATCCGTTGATTCCATTGAGTCGTCAAAAGGGCAGGAAGATCATGTAAGCATGGGTGCCAATGCCGCCATCAAAGCCTATATGGTGATGGAGAATCTGGAGCGAATTCTGGCCATTGAGCTTTTCAATGCCGCACAGGCCCTCGATTTTCGTCGGCCATTAAGGACATCCCCATATCTGGAGGCGCTGCATGCTGAATACCGAAAGAAAGTGGCGTTCATTGAAGAAGACAAAGTCATGTATCCCGATATGCAGGCTTCGGTTGAGTTCCTGCGCTTCTGGAAACCGGAACTGCCGGTATAATTCTGAGCCCTCGTAAAATTTAATCCACATTGCGCATAAAAAACTGCGCAATCCTTGCTTAATCAATAACGGATCGTACCTGCGAAAATTCAGATTAATACTGTAAGAATGCAGGCGCAAAGGCCCTTTAATTATTTCGCAGGGTTTTGTTTTCGCGGATTTGCCTCAGAAGGAAGTTGCGGAATTCAACTTCCGCTACGTAAAGCTTCATTACCTTGCTGGCAGGAAGAATCTGACGGAACCGTGCATTGTATTTTTCAAGGAGGTCGGTTTCCTGCTTCTGCAGCGAAATGTACTTCTGAATGATGGCATCGGTTTCTTTTTCACTGAGCCTGCCGGCGTTCTGGGTATAGTAATAGGAAGTACTGCGGCGCTGTTCAAGGATTTGATTCCGCTGAGCATCGTATTCATTGTACACCGGCCAGAATTTCTGTGCTTCTTCAGCTGTAAGGCCCATCCGGTTTGTCAGAAAGGCAACCTTCTGGGCCTGAATTTTTTCTGTTCCTGAGGAGGAACCTTCCTGGGCCTTTAGTCCGGGCACGATAGCCATCAATGCCAGCAGGCCGGGGAGTAGACGGAGCTTAATATGTTTCAGCGATATCATGGATACTATAATTTTCGTTTATCAGGTAATTGACTATGTCGCGCCGGGAGATGCCGGGATCTGAAACGGAAATATCCTTTTCTTCCATTGCCAGAACAAGATCTGATTCATCGAAGTAATAACCGGTCATTTCAATCGATTCGCTGAATACAGCCAGTGGAATATCAGGCTGTGCCGGCTTTCTGAAAAAGATAAAGCCGATAACAAGAACCGTTGCTATTCCGCTTACAATCCAGGCGGGAACCAGCCTGGGAGCAAAAAGAGGTTCCCACCAGGGGGCTTTGTTCCTGGCAGCATTTCTCTGCTCCATTCTTTTGTTCAGCCGGGCAGAGAAAGTATCAAAATATGTTTCAGGAACTTCAAATGGATTTCCTTTCGGAAAGTTTTCCCACTCGTTCCCGGAATGGCTGTTCATTGAATATTTCTTTTGTTCATGCATTAGATGGATAAAATTAAGAAAGGTTTAATGCTCTTCCATGTACTTTTCAATTTTTTTTACGGCATGATGGAAAGAAGCCTTAAGAGCTCCTTCTGATGTTTTTAATATTTCGGCCATTTGTTCGTAAGGCATTTCGTCAAAGTAGCGCATATTGAAAACAATACGTTGTTTTTCGGGCAAGGACAGAATGGCCTTCTGGAATTTTTTTTGCAGTTCATTTCCGCTGAACCACGGATCGCTTTCGAGGGAACCTGCCAGCTGGCGTTCCACATCGTCCCAGGGAATAAAAAAACGGTTTCTGCTTTTTCTGAGATGCGCCAGAGCTTCGTTGGTGGCGATGCGGTACAGCCAGGTAAACAGTGCCGAATCGCCGCGGAACCCGGGCAAGGCATCCCATACCTTCAGAAAAGTTTCCTGGAGCACATCGTCGGTGTCTTCATGGCGGATAACGATTTTACGTATATGCCAGTAAAGCCGTTCCTTGTATTTTTCTACAATGAGGTTGAAGGCATAGTGCGGGTTGTCTCCTTCCCTGAATAACTGAATCAGTTCCCTGTCGCTGTATTCATTCATAACAACCTCATTCCAGTTCAATTCCGGCTGAACTTCCTGACGTTACTTCAAAGGAGCGGGTAATAGTTTGCAGGGAGGAACGGGCGTTGAGAGGGCGAAAAACGGCAATATAACTGCCCGGGAGCAGGGTGAGTGTTTCGGTCTTCCCTTCCTTATTGAGGTTGCAGATCCAGCGGAGATTATCGCCTTCCTTAACATACACACTTCCATACCCCGGAGCAGGGAAGAAGAAGTTGACAACCCCTGGCCGGGGAATTTCAATGCGCGTCAGAGCACTTTGTTTGATCTCGATTTGGTTAATAAAAACTTCAGGTAATACCGGAATTTCAATGTCATAGAACCCTGTCAGATATTTTTCCTGTTTGTTGAATTCCTGTAAATGCAGGGTCTGGGTTGATCCGTGCTTTCTTACGATACATTTTACATCGCGGAAATCGCGGGATCCTTTGGTGGTTACCAGAAGTTCTCCCTGAGGTGCATTGACGGCTACAATCGTGTGTGCTCTTTGGTTGAGACGGAAGCTGTCAACCGTAACAGGAGGGATAGTATGAACAACAAGCCGGTACGAGATCAGGGGATCGAGAACCAGGGTATCAGGGTTTCCCCGGTTATTGATGGTATGGTAATAATTGTAGCGAGGTTTTCCTGACAGGCGGTCATAGAAGGTCATGTTGACGTTTGTTTCGGTGGGGTTCCCGTAACTGTCGAGAAGATTGACCTGGGCAGTAGTGGAATGGAGGGCCTGTGATATTACGATGTCCAGAGCTTCATGAAATTTTTCTTCTTTCCTGGTATTGAAAAAGTTGCCTATGCAATTGAACGATTCCTTAAATCCTTCGTCAATGCCAATACCAATAACGAAGGGTTTGAGGGCAATGCCCATCCTCTGGAGGCTGTCGGATGCCTTGCAGGGGTCGCCATCGCAGGCTTCAACCCCGTCGGTAATCAGGATGATGATATTGCGGCAGTTGGAACAGGCGGGAAAATCTTTTGCCGATAATAATAGCGAATTGGCAATAGGAGTTGTTCCTTTGGGTTCAATGTACCTGAGTTTTTGCCTGATGCGTGCTGCATTTCCTTTTGCAAACGGCACTTCCAGCTTGCTGTCGGAACAATCCTGGGGTGGCACAGGACTCTGGTGCCCGAAAACCCGCAGGGCCATTTCAACATTATCCTTTTTTTCAAGGCTATCAATAATGCTTATGAGAAATTTTCTTGCTATGTTGATTTTGATATCACTCTCCCACATGCCTGCCATACTCTGGGAAGCATCGAAAACAAACAGAATGCGGGTGAGGGGAGGAACATACACCGGCTTTTGTTGTCCTCTCATCAGGAAAGGCATGCCTGACAGGGCAACCATTAAGGCAATCCGGCAGGTTCGGGTTCGGAATGACATACCTCAGCGGCTATGATGTAAAAATAATGAAAATAGAAGGGTGAATCAGGGAAATTATAAACATGTTCATAAAGACAGGGACAAAGCAATGCAGAAGAGCATTTTGTCCCTGTCAGAATTTTTGCTGTGAGTGAATCAGAAATGGAACAGGTTTTTTACCTGCTGATAAACCTGGTCGGGAGTGAAGCCGAGTTTTTCGTCAAGCACTTTATAGGGAGCTGAGAATCCGAACGATCCGAGGCCGAAGACTTTTCCGCCTGGTCCGACAAGTCCCTGGAGGGTAATCGGCAATCCGGCCGTAAGGCCGAAGACAGGAACGCCGGGAGGAATAACCTTGAACTGATATTCAACTGGCTGTTCGCGGAACAATCCTTCAGAAGGGGCCGAAACAACCTGTACCCTGATACCGTCGGATTGAAGTTTCAGGGCTGCTTCGTAGCAGGTAGCAACCTCTGATCCGTTGGCAACCAATATAATCTGGGGATTGTGTGCGGGAAGGACAATGTAGGCTCCGCGGGCTGCAAACAGGGCGTCGGCATAGCGGCTGGATCCTGCGGCTGGTGGAATGTCTTTTATGTTCTGGCGCGAAAGCAGGAGTGCCGAAGGGGTGCTTGTGTTCTCCATGGCGAGTTTCCATGCTATGGTTGTTTCGGTAGCATCAGCCGGACGAAGAACAAGCATACTGCGCTGGCCATGATGGTTGCGCAGGTGCTCCAGCAGGCGAATCTGGGCTTCCTGCTCAACCGGCTGGTGGGTGGGACCATCTTCACCTACACGGAATGCATCGTGGGTCCAGATAAACTTAACGGGAAGTCCCATAAGGGCAGCAAGGCGGACTGCCGGTTTCTGGTAGTCAGAGAATACAAAAAAGGTACCACAGGCAGCAATAACGCCTCCATGCAGTGCCATTCCGTTACACAGGGCCGCCATGGTGAGTTCGCACACACCTGCCTGCAGGAAGGAACCTGAAAAGTCGCCTTTGCGGAAAGGTTTGGTATGTTTGAGGAATCCATCGGTTTTGTCGCTGTTCGACAGATCAGCCGAAGCAACAATCATATTTTCCACCTGCTGGGCAAATACAGAAAGCACATTGGCCGAGGCTGCACGTGTGGCAATCCCTTCTTTATGGGTGATGGATGCATAGTCAATTTTTGGCGGCTGGCCGGAGAGGAAGAAATCAAGCCTGGCGGCAAGCTGGGGATTCTGAATTCTCCATTCAGCTTCTTTCTTTTTACGTTCGGCTACTTCCTGCCGCTTGCGTTCCAGTACCTGGCGGTAATGTTCTTCCACTTCAGGGAAAATACGGAAAGGATCAGCAGGATCCCCGCCAAGATTCCGGATGGTTTTTTCAAACGATGCGCCGGCTTCACCCAGCGGCATGCCATGGGTGGATGTTTTTCTTTCAAAGCTGTTCCCTTTTTCGTCAACAGCTCCTTTCCCCATAATGGTTTTTCCGATGATGAGGGTTGGTTTTTCTTTTTCTTCAATTGCCTTCTGCAGAGCCTGCCTTATCTGTGCAGGATCATTGCCGTCGATGGTATAAACATTCCAGCCCCAGGCACGGTATTTGGCCGCTGTATCTTCACTGGTTACTTCGCTTGTTTCGGTGCTGAGCTGAATATCATTGGAATCGTAAAACATGATCAGGTTGTTCAGACCAAGATGGCCTGCAATGCGGCCTGCGCCCTGGGAAATTTCTTCCTGAATGCCCCCGTCGGATATGTAAGCATATGTTTTGTGTGCCATCCATTCACCAAAGCGGGCGCATAAAAAACGTTCGGCAATGGCCGCTCCAATAGCCATAGCATGCCCCTGGCCGAGCGGACCGGAGGTGTTTTCAATTCCGCGTGCAACGTCTCTTTCCGGATGGCCGGGAGTAGGGCTTCCCCACTGCCTGAATTGTTTTATGTCTTCCATGCTCATTTTGCCAATCAGTGTAAGCATGGAATATAGCATCGGAGACATGTGCCCCGGGTCCAGAAAGAAACGGTCACGAAATGGCCAGGTCATATCATCCGGGTCAAACCGAAGGAATTCGGAATAAAGAATGTGAATAAAGTCGGCACCGCCCATCGCTCCACCCGGATGCCCTGATTTTGCCTTCTCAACCATAGCCGCTGAAAGAATACGGATGTTGTCAGCGACCCGCTTGTCAATATTATTTGCCATAACCTGTCAGATTTATATTAAAGGCATAAAAATAGTCTTTCATGTGGAAATTCTAAAATCCTGCATGAGGGTTTTCATTAACAGCCTGTTATATTCGTTGCCGGGTCTCTTTGTTTTCCTTTTCAAAATCACCCAAAACCTTTACCTTTGCGCCATAGTAACCGAGGAATTTTATGAGTCTTCACTGCGGAATAATTGGTCTGACCAATACCGGCAAGACCACGCTTTTTAACTGCATGTCGCGCACCAAAGCCCAGACCGGGAAGTTTGCCTTCAGCAGCAACAAGTCGAATGTGGGCATGATGGAGGTGCCTGATCCACGTTTATACAAACTGGCCGAGCTGGTAAAACCTGAAAAGATTGTTCCGGCTACCGTGGAGATCATCGATATCCCCGGACTTACCAAAGGGTCGAGCAAGGGAGAAGGTGTGGGTAATCAGTTTTTGGCCGACATACGGAATGCTGATGCCCTGATTCATGTATTGCGGTGTTTTGATGATGACAACCTGCCCCATATTGACGGCAGTGTTGACCCTGTAAGAGACATTGAAACCGTAGAATTTGAACTGCAGGTAAAAGACCTTGAATCGGTGGAGAAAAAACTCCAGAAAGTTGAAAAGGCGGCAAAGGTTGGCGATAAAGAAGCGAAAAAGGCGATGGAAGTTCTGCAGGTTTACAAGAATCACCTGAGTGATTTTAAGCCTGCCCGGACGGCTCCTGTTTCAGAGGAAGACAGGAAGTACATTCAGGACCTTTTCCTGCTGTCCGACAAACCGGTAATGTTTGTCTGCAATGTCGATGAGGCCTCTGCAGTAAAGGGAAATCAGTATGTTGAGGCAGTAAAAAATGCCTTGAAAGACCAGAACGCAAAAATTCTTGTTATTGCGGCCGCAGTGGAAGCAGAGATTGCTGAACTGGAAAGCAGGGAAGATCAGATGGCATTTCTGCGCGATCTCGGGTTGGAGGAACCGGGCGTAAACCGTTTGCTGAGAGCCGCCCTTGATCTGCTGAATATGATGTACTTCTTTACGGCCGGACCAAAAGAAGTGAGGGCATGGAACATTAAGAAAGGAATGACGGCCCCCCAGGCCGCCGGAGTAATCCACAGCGACCTGGAACGGGGATTTATCAGGGCTGAAGTGATGAAGTATGAGGATTTTATTGCCCTTGGATCGGAGGAAGCCTGCAAAAAGGCCGGAAAGTTTTATATCGAAGGGAAAAACTACGTGGTGCAGGACGGAGACATTCTGCACATCCGCTTTAATGTATAATTATCCCGGATTGCGCATTTTTTCATGCGCAATGCAGGATCATACAAATTGACCATTCCGTTAGCTGATTCTTTCCAGATAATTGCGCAGAACATCGGGCCACCAATCGCGCAGGTTCCATCCTCTTCCCAGACGGATGGCAAGTGCATTGAGCCGTGGGCTGATGTAGAGAATCTGACCCATTATACCAAATGCAAAGAAATCAGGAGGATGTCCGGGAACTTCAGAAGCCCACCAGTAATAACCATATCCGTTACCCGGTTTATTGAAAAACAAACGACCCCAACTTTTATTCCTGTACAGATCATATCTTCCGGGAGTAAGGTCAGGACGTGTGGATTCTTCCAACCATCCCGCAGGAACAATTTGTTCCTTCTGCAGACGCCCGCGGTTCAGGCATAGAAGGCCAAACCGTGCCAAATCGATGGCCCGCATATTTAAGCCGCTTTCTCCTTTGCCCAGCATGTTTTTGCGTGAATCGCAGGTCAGGGCACCGTCAAATTCAGCCCCCATCGGCCACCAGATTTTCTCAGCCAGTTGCAGAGCCAGAGGCTTTCCGCTAACTTTTTCCAGTACCAGGCTGACAAGGACAGGATAAATATCATTGTAATGAAAACGGCGCGATACAGTATCAATCTGACTTTCCAGGGCTATTTTACGGGTATCCTGATGGAGGTATAACCTGAGATTATCCTTCCATGGGAGATAGCCTTCCGTAAACCTGACCCCCTGGTTCATGGCCAATAAATGCCTGAGGGTAATTCTTTCTCCTTCTCCATTCCAACGGAGTTCCGGGAGGTATTTTTCAACCGGTTCATCGAGCGACGGGAGGATGCCTTCACCAAGGGCAATTCCGGTCAGAACGGAAAGAAAGGATTTGGTAACCGAATATGTCCTGAAGTACGACTCTCTGCAATATCCGTTATAATACCTTTCGGTCAGTATTTTTTCGTTCTTCAGAACAAGAAAAGCCGTTGTTGCTGTCTTTTCCATGAGCCTGTCAACTGGTAATCTGGCAGGCTTCCCGGCTTCATGAAACTCAATAAGGGCAGGCGTGTGGACTTCGTGACGAGGCAAAGGCAGGACTTTATCTGACCTGGGAATAATCATGTAGGGGAAAAAGCGGTGTTCCTCCACATTGTGCACAAACCGGTTTTTTATAAGAAATGCTGCATACCTCAGCCAGAAATTGCGTTCGGGTAAATTCTGCGTTCCGGGTCGTACATCACAGTAACTCATCTGCAGTTCCTTTAGGTAACAGCCATGCGAAAATAAGGTTTTATTGGTGAAAAAAGCATTTCAGTCTGGAAGAAAAGGCCAACAGGTTAAAATATGAGCACCGGACAGAGTATTCAGATGGCAAAAAATTCATTCACAAACCTTTGTTTTCTAAACGGTTTGGAAAATGTATATCAGGCATCAACAACCTAAAGGTGCTGAAGAGAATACATTACCTTTCTTTCAGAAACTCAGCCAGGTTGATTTGCCAGGAAATTTTTTCTGTTCCGGTAAAATATAACCTGAGGGTAATGATATGGGGGTGGGTGATGCGGTAGGAATAGTTTTCCTTATCGTGGTCAAGCGTTGTGCCTCCCTGAATCCATGGATAGGAACCCGGCAGGTATATAAACACGGAATAAGGGTAGTCCTTAACCCCAAAGGAAGTTCCTGAAAGAATCTGTGTATCTTCATTCCATTCGGTATTTTCAAGTTCCAGGTACCCTTGCAGAATGTGCCGGTTTGTAGCAATTACCTTGGGTTTTTCGGGTAGTTCATGAATCGACAGAAGAGTGCATCCTGCCGGAGGAATCTGCAGGTCGAGTTCCCCGGAGAATTCGCCTTCCAGCCTTTCTTCCCAGAAATTAAAAGCAATATATTTTCTGGCAGGATCCAACCAGAGCCGATCGGCAGGAATCGGCCTTTTTATGGTTTGCGTTTCATCGGGATTGAAAAAAGCTGCCACCGTCCATTCGCCGAAAGGTTTTTTCAGGGAGAGGGCGAAAGCAGAGGGGGTATCGGAGTCGAACAGGTCAACCGGTCTGGCTCCCTGGCCTGAAGAAGGAAATGCTTTCCGGATGATTTCAATACGGTCGGGCGAAAGGTCAATAAGGCGGTCGCCGCTGATAACGTTTCCTCCGGATATTCCAATGATAGTGGCAGCTGCCCGTGCCTGCCCCAGGGAGAGGTTACGGGTGCACAGATGATCCACATCGTTGATCCATGTTCGTTTATGAAAATAGTACCGTTTAGCCCCAGCGGCTGCACTTCCTGTGGGAGTTCCAACATATTGTTTCCAGTTTTCTGTTCGGTAACCGTAATATTGATCAAGTTCGATCCGCATGCTGTCGATCAGGCCAACGGAGATGGCTCCCGGGCCGCATTCATTGATGTGTACCTTCTCTCCGGCCGCACGGCGGATGATTTCGAACCCCCTGCGGTATGCCTCGGCACGGGACACGGACGGATCATAATACCGGTAGGCGGAAAGGAGCGACCAGTCAACAAAATCAATTTTCAGCATTTCATATCCCCATTCGTGCACTATGGTGCTGAAAAGGTTGAACATCCACTGAGCTGCGCCGGGATGTGTTATGTCGAGGCCATATCGTTTGGGATTTTCATTCCGGGCCCAGTCGGTATCTTCACCGGGCCAGGGACCTACCCGTTTCAGCCTGCCGTCTGGATGTTTCAGAAGCCAGTCAGCATGTTGCTGATAAACTTCCGTAGGCTCTGAAATGACGTAAGGGGCTACCCATAAACCAGGCTTCAGCCCGAACGATTTTATTTTGTCGGCGAGCCATTTCATTCCATGAGGAAACCGGGAATTGCCCTCCCAATCACCGTGCCAGCGCTGGTACCCTTCATCAATCTGAATGTATTCAAGTCCGCAGGGCTTAAGAATACGGGAGGCCAGCTCTGCATTGCGCACCACTTCTTCCTCAGTAACGTGTTCATAGGTGTAAAACCAACTGCACCAACCGTTTACAATAGAACTGACTCTGGCATTATTTAACCTCCCCATCAGCGAAGCATATTCCTCAAGGGTTGAATATGGATCACTACCCACCAGAATAATAAAACGGTTGGAATGAACTTCCTGTCCAGGCTGCAGCATAAACCCCCTGGCCAGGTAGGATTGCAATGACAGGCTGATAGCATCGCCGGGAAGCCGACGGACATGAATTTTCCCCTGAGCTTTGAGATTTTCAAGTGCCCCGCATACAAGGGCTTCCTTTTTATAGCCGCTGAAGAATCCTGCATTCCACCAACTCTGGATAGTGCTTTCATCAGGGGCAGAGAAGGGATAAAGGGTTCCGGGATCGTAATACATAGGCCCGTTGGTAAGAACTTTTGAGGTTCCTGACCACAGAAGGGATGCAGTATCATTCCCGGCAGGAGTAACAACAAAAAGGCTTTCGATATTAACCGGGACATTGGATTTATTGATGAGCGACATGTCCAGAAATATACCGGGATACCTTTTATACAATGTGATGCTGCGGGTGAACGCCCATGGTGAGTTTTTCGCGGAGGAGTAAATAATCAGCCGTTTTCCTTCTCCCAACGCATCGCTGATTTTGCTCACTTCAGCCCGATGCCGGAATTCAATCATGTCGGGACGGACTTCCCGGTCTGAGCTTACTGCCATTGCTGCGCAATCGGGAATCAGAATACTTCCGTCGGTGCGGTGAACAGAAAAACGCCCTGTTTCTTTGTGCAGGTATATGGCAAAGAAATCATTGGAAAGGATTGGTCCCTTATCAGATGCACCTGACTGACCTGTTTTTGCATCGAGAATATACGGCAGACCAACTGCTGTAACCGGTATTCCCTGAAGGAAGGAACGGCGGGAAATGAATTTACCTTGCATAGGAACATGTGTTTTTTATAAATTGAGTACAGCTAAAAAACAGAACATGCAAAATAATCAATTATTCCTTTCCGTAACCGGCCTTTCTTTGTTTTAATCGCATGGAATGCTTTCCGGTTGTCAACCCGGGGACTCTTCCGTTCCAAAGCTTATTAAACATCCGATCAGGGTTTTTATCCTGGGGAACATGGATGGTTTGATAAGCGGTTTATGTACGAAGAATCATACCGCACACCCTGCTGGTTGCATGGCCGGGTGTACCCAAACCCGGCAGTGTGTCCAAGGAAATGGTGTCTTACCCCGATGTTGCTGAAACATTTCTGGAAATGGCCGTAATTCCTGACCCCGATGATATACAGGGTATGAGGATGGTGCCTTCTCGATTCCATCATGCAGAGATTTGGTGACTCAAAGGATCTGGCACAAAGTTTTCTGCCCGCAGCCAAATAATTCTTATGCTTGAATTCTGGTTTCGTTGCCTACCCGCAGAATATCAGGGCAACAATTCAAACACCACGATTACAGCACCTAATTAATTAATGGTCTGTTCCCCTGTTGAACCCCTGTTGCAGATGAGGGAATATGCAATGGACTCAGGAATCTGCTTTTGCTTCGTTTCAGCGGAGTGAACCTGATGAACAGGGGAAAGTACAATATCCTTCTGCATAGGTTGGCTAATGCTCCCGGCATGCACACACACCTGAAGGCAAGGACCGGTAATTAGCGTTTTCGGTGGTGTCAGGTATAATAGAAAAATTAATTAAATGTTATGCAACATATTAAAAATTTTTAAAAAGATATTGTAACAAAATAAAAAATATTTATTTTAGCATACTTGATTTTAAGAAATCTAACCAAGCTACCCAGCAGATGCCCAGGATGTTCATCAGCGGTCCGGAGCAAAATAAAAACCGCCTTAAGAAGAGGCTGTTGCATCAATTGTATATAGCCGGACAGGCTTCCATACCGCAGATGGCCAGGATGCTGGGCGTAAGTATACCTACTGTAAAAAACCTGATTGTTGAGCTGCTGGAAAGCGATGAAGTT
Organism: Bacteroidales bacterium; assembly: GCA_012517825.1. Lineage (NCBI taxonomy): Bacteria > Pseudomonadati > Bacteroidota > Bacteroidia > Bacteroidales > Bacteroidales bacterium. The sequence goes on from JAAYUG010000111.1 coordinate 68,222, forward strand.
AAGTCAGCCGGTATTGGTGAATCAAACGGGGGCCGGAAGCCGGAGTTATATGAACTTCAGAGCGGAAGGTTCCATGTGGTAGCCTGTGATATGGGCCGCTACATGGCCACAATGGCTGTCTATAACTGCCGGAACCAGCAGGTAGGCAATGCATTAAAGATCAGGACAAATTACGACGATCCGGATTTAATCGAGAAGTTGGTTGAGAACTACTACAGGATTATAAAAGAAAACAATCTTGGGGTACAGCATATTTACGGTTTTGGAATTGATATGCCGGGTCTCATTGATTCGAAGCATGGAATCAATTACACGATAAAGAACCGCAGGAATCAGAACATCAGAAAAGCTCTGGAGAAGCACATCAGCACCTATATTTATATAGACAATGATGCCCGGATGCAGGCTTTCGGCGAATTAAGATTTGGCAAGGCAAAGGGGAAGAAGGATGTGATCAGGGTGCACTGGAGTTGGGGTCTTGGTCTGGGTATGATTCTTGACGGGAAGCTTTACAGCGGTTCGACAGGATTTGCGGGAGAATTGAGTCATATTAAGCTGGAGGATGGAGGCGAATTGTGCATTTGCGGAAAGAGAGGATGTCTTGAAACGGAAGGTTCGGCAACCAGCCTGATGCGGGAAGTGCGCAAGGGAGTCATGCAGAATGTTGTTTCCGTATTGACAACCCGCTATAAGGATAATCTGGATGCCATCACACCCGAAATTGTAATTGATGCAGCACGGGCAGGTGATGAGTTTGCCATCCTTCAGCTGAATCACATTGGCATGGCCTTGGGAAAAGGCTTGTCGATTCTGATTCAGTTGCTGAATCCTGAGATAATTATAATTGGCGGGCCTCTTTCCAGTGCCTGTCAGTTTGTTCTGACACCGATTCAGCAGGCATTGAACCGATACTGCCTGGAAAAAATCAGTCAGAACATACCGGTTGAAATATCGGAACTGGATGAAAATGCAGGTTTGCTTGGTGTGACAGCCTGCCTTTTTGATACTATTTTCAGCGAGAACCATACTATGAAACATATTATGGGTTAATGTTCACTAACTGCTAAAACTAATCGTATGCGAAAGATCATTCTTTCATGGATTGTGTGTTTTTCGATGCTGGGATTTACCCTGGCACAGCACACTGTAACAGGAAAGGTAGTTTCTGCAGAGGATGGCA
>JAAYUG010000112.1 GCA_012517825.1 Bacteroidales bacterium
GAAACACCAAATGTTTTACCAAAATTTACTATATTGCATCTGTCTTTGATCGTTCTTTGAAAACGGATAGCAAGGCATAGTGTAGCCCATTGCCTTCTGCCGCTCCCTGAGCGGAGTCGGAGGGAGCGGCGGAGCCAGATGACCGTCTTTACGACCCTCTTGTCGGCCGCTTCCTGTCTCCCGATAACTTCGTTCAGGCTTCGGATTTTACGCAGAGCTTTAATAGGTATGCGTATTGCCTTAATAATCCACTTGTCTACACAGACCCGGATGGAGAATTTGTTTGGCTAATACCAGCGTTAATAGGCGGCGCAATAAATGTTGCAACTCACTGGAATAGTTTACACGGTAGATTTTGGGATAAGGTTGGCCAAGGGGCGCTGTATTTTGGAACTGGAGCAGTACAAGGAGGCCTTGCAGTCTTAGGTCCTGTGGGTTGGGCTACAGGAGGGGCATTTTCTGGAGCGGCGAATGCAGCCATTGGAGGAACTAATGGATCTCAAATACTCCAACAAGGAATCATAGGAGGAATCTCAGGTTTAGCAGGAGGAGCTTTCGGTAAATGGGCCGGACAAAACCTTGGAGGGGTAGTAATAAATGGGTTCCATGTTTCAGCAAATTCAGCAATTGGTGGAGCTGTAACAGGTGCAATTGGAGGTGCCGCAGGAGGATATGCCGGTGGGTTCACAGGCGGTTTCTTAATGACCGGTAATTTAGGTGCGGCTCATCAGGCAGGCATGGCAGGATTAAAAACTGGTGCAGCAATAGGTGGAGGAATTGGAGCAGCTTATGGTTATTACTCGGCAGAAAAAGCGGGTAGAAATCCTTGGACTGGAAGACCGAATAAAAGTGCTGTAATCGGAGGCCCTCAAGACAGGGTTGATCAGATAGGTAAATTATCCGGTAGTGAGACAATAAGAAATAATAGCATACAGAATTGGCCAGAAGACATGCCTGCTTATCTAGGGAAAGATGTTCCAAATCCCAATGCACTTGAGTTTAACCAAATATGGATGGAACAAACAATAAGAGCAGAATATTATATCTATGATGCAGGAAGAAGTGGTTATAGTCCATTTTACAATGGTATAGAATTACCTACTATTCAGCAATATAACTATGGAAATGTGTACAGGGTTACTTATTATCAAACCATAAGAGTTTTAATTATATACAAGTAGCAAAATGGAATTAGAATGGTTTGAAAAGAACTTAATAATCGCACTTAGAATTTTATTACCCTTTTTTAAAAAGTATAAATTTCATTTATGTAATCTCGACATAAACAGTCGAGACGGTGATTATTTGATATTTTGCAGCTTATTTAATAACACGAAAGTATCAGTTATTATTAACCCTGGGTTTGATATATTAATTGAAAGGAAAAAAGGATTTTTTAATTTAGTTAATTCAAATCAGATTATTAGTCTGACTCAAGAAAAAAAATATTTTCCAAAATTTGCCTCATTACCAAGTGATTATAAAAATGTAGAAGAACTTGGGAAGCTTTTAAAAGAATATACACTATTTATTGAAGACAGTTTTGTAGAATATCTTAAATAAGGGGAATATTATCGTTTGAAGCATTTAATTTAAGTTCAGATAATCCGGAATAATATAATCAAGAGCCTCGGAACCTCCGGGGTTTTTGTTTATACAGCCAGTTTTATTTTACCGTCGAGCAGATCCTTCATTCGTTTTTTTGTAAGCATGGAGTTGATGATCCTGACAAGGGCATTTTTCTGTAACCCTTCGGTCTGATGCATATTGTTTACTTATTCCGAGCAGAATATTTTTGGGGCCAAAACATCACGCCACGGACTTACAGACTGACCCAACTTCTTTAAGTTTTTTTTAAAAAAACTCCCTAAAATTAGACCCGTTTTAAGGGCCATTGAATGAGATTTTTCTATGATTTGGATTATCTTTATCTGATATTTCGCTTCCCATGAAACCATCCATCCTGCTGATTGCTGTTCTGTTTGCCACCTGCCTGCAGGCGCAGACCGGGAAAAGGGAAAATAACGGAACTGCCCTTCTGCTCATTGATATACAGGAATTTTATTTCAGCGGCGGCCGGTTGCCTCTTGAAGGATCCGATGAGGCAGTGAATGTGGCCTCCAGCCTTCTGCGTTTTTTCCGTCAGCACCACCTGCCGGTAGTTCATGTCATGCACCAGGGAGGAGGAGAAATTCACCCGCTGGTTGCCCCGGAAAAGGATGAAAAAGTCTTCGTCAAGAAAGAAGTTAATTCCTTCCTGGGTACCGGATTGTACGATTACTTAAAACAACTGGGAATCCAACATCTGGTTCTGGCAGGCATGCAAACGCACATGTGCCTGGAGGCGGCCGTCAGAGCTGCTTCCGACTACGGTTTTCGCTGTACGGTAATTCAGGACGCCTGTGCAACGCGCACCCTTGTTTGGGAAAAGGATACCGTCCCGGCACGAAAAGTCCAGGCGGCCGTTTTCGCCGCGCTCAAAGCCTATGCATCCATCCTTCCGGCCGCAGAGTTTATCAATCAGTTTGCTGAAGAAACCAAATAACCCGCACCCTATGAAAATTCCTCCCTTCCAGCTTGTCTTCCTGTTGCTTCTGGGGTCGTGCATTTATTCGCACACTCCCGAAGAAAACACGATAAAAGACGATACGGCCGTTGATTTTTCCTATTCTGCTCCTGAAGAAGACCAGGGATCTTTTTCAGAAGACTCTTTCCGCACAGAACGCCGGAAAATCGGCCTGGGAAAAGCCCGGACCGCTTCAGTTGACATCAGCATCCCCGCAGGCATCCTTTCGGTAAAAGGCGGCACACCCGACCTTGCTGAAGTTTCCATCAAATACCGCAAGGAAAGGCGGTTTCTGATCAAACAGGATCTCACAGGCGATCATTTGTATGCAAAACTCTACATGCCCAAAATCGAGGGATTGAAAGAAATCAGCGACGACCGCACCATTTGTTCCATCCGCATGAACGAAAAAGTGCCTATGGACCTTTCCCTCAATATGGGTGCCGGCAAAGGGAAATTCGACCTGAGCGGGCTGAACCTCAGAACGGTCTCCATGTCGCTGGGAGCCGGAGAATTTACCGTCAATCTGAAAGGTACGTCGGCTACCAGTGTAAAGGTCAATGCCGGTGTGGGGGAAGCAACGGTTGACCTTTCCGGAAAAAGAAAAGAAGAACTGGATGCCGAATTTAACTGCGGAATCGGTACCCTCCGGCTGATTCTTCCCCGATCTGCGGGAGTAAAGGTTTCGCTGTCGGGACTCATTGGGAACACCGACATGGGCGAACTGGTGCGCAAAGGAAGCTATTTTTACAACGATGCCTGGGAAACCGGCGCCCCGCGCATGCGGATTGATATCAACGGAGGCATAGGTGACGTAAAAATTACGATGGCTGAATAAATGGTAACCCTTCGAACCGGGGTACTTCGCTTCCTTTTTTGCAAAATATTTTTACCGCCAAAACATCTCGCATTTATAAACAAAGGCTTCCAAGCAAGCAAGAATAGCTTGAACCTGAGTTCCTGCAAAGTCTTCTGCGCCGTTGCCCTCGATGTTACCGTTTACTAAGGTCCAAACAGGAAACAATTAAACATTAACCGAAAAAACAGGCATTCGTATTCTGGTTTAAACTGCATTGTGCATTAAACCGAAGTACCATGAATTAACAAATTCAACCGGTTGAATTTGTTAATTCATGGTACTTGGGTTAAAAAAAACGCCGGACTGTTCATCCGGCGTACTTCATTCAGAATGGGAAAATGCTCTTAATATCTGCTTTTCCTGTAGCTGTCCTTGAATTCTTCGCGGGGACGAGCCTGTTTTACAACAACGGCTTTCCCTTCGAGGTCTCTTCCGTCGAGTGCCCGAATGGCTGCCAGAGCATCCTCATCAGAGGGCATTTCAACAAAACCATAGCCCTTTGAACGGCCGGTTTCACGATCGGTAATTACTTTGGCTGAAGAAACTTCACCATACTGTTCAAAAATCTTCTGGAGACCTTGATCCTGAATTTTAAAACTCAGATTTGCAACAAAAATGTTCATAAAAAAATTAATAAATTAATAAAACAATCAATCAGGAGGCAGAATTGGAGGAAAATAAACCCGGGAAGAAATTCCGGCGGAGAATACTGACCTTTTTCATCAGCGCTGATCGGATGCAAATGTACGACAAATAAATGAGAAACAAGCGGATTATGTAAAATAATTTACATCATCCTGTATGTAATGATGGGGCAGGCTTCCGGAACCGACGAAAGATAAAGGTAATTTAATACTTCCCGGGAGCCCTCAAAATTTCGTTTTTCGGCACCCCGGTAAGAAATATGTATCAGCCGGTTGGCGATGAGCGCCAACCGGCTGATACATATTTTTTCAGACTACGCCCTGGTCGAGCATGGCGTTGGCCACCTTCAGAAAGCCCGCTATATTGGCTCCCTTCACATAGTCAATATAGCCGTCATCCTGCTTTCCGTATTTGACGCAGGCAGAATGAATATTGCGCATAATTTCGTGCAGACGACGGTCCACTTCCTCCCTGCCCCAGTTCAGCTTCATGGCATTCTGCGCCATCTCCAGTCCTGATGTCGCCACCCCTCCCGCATTTACTGCCTTGCCGGGAGCAAACAGCATTTTGTTCTTCTGGAAGATTTCAATGGCTTCGGGTGTACAGGGCATATTGGCTCCTTCGGCCACGCAAAGGCATTTGTTGGCTACCAGCCGGACGGCATCCTCCTTGTCGAGTTCGTTCTGTGTTGCACAGGGCATAGCAATATCGCACTTCACCTCCCATGGTCTTTTGCCCTGGAAGAACTGACTGCCGGGGAATTCGAGGGCATAGGGAGCCACAATATCCTGGTTGCTGGCCCTCAGTTCGAGCAGATAATCAATTTTTTCTCCTGATATGCCATCGGGATCATACACATATCCGTCGGGGCCGCTGATGGTAACCACCCTGGCTCCCAGTTCCGTTGCCTTGGTAATGGCACCCCAGGCCACATTGCCGAAACCTGATACGGCCACTATTTTGTTTTTAAACGACTCTCCGATGGTTGCCAGCATCTCGTTGGCGAAATAAACAGCGCCAAAGCCGGTAGCTTCGGGCCGAACCAGGCTTCCTCCCCAGTTGATTCCTTTGCCGGTAAGAACCCCGTTATGTTCATGGGTAAGCTTCTTGTACATACCGTACAAATAACCAATTTCACGCCCTCCTACTCCGATGTCACCCGCCGGCACGTCCATTTCAGGGCCGATCAGTTTCCAGAGCTCCAGCATAAACGACTGGCAGAAACGCATAATTTCGGCCTGCGATTTTCCTTTCGGGTCGAAGTCGGAACCTCCCTTGGCTCCGCCCATGGGCAGGGTGGTAAGACTGTTCTTGAAAATCTGTTCAAATCCGAGAAATTTGAGTATGCTCAGGTTCACACTCGGGTGAAAACGGAGTCCGCCCTTGTACGGCCCCAGGGCGTTGTTGAACTGTACCCTGTAGCCCAGGTTAACGCGCACCTTGCCTTCATCGTCCACCCAGGGAACCTTGAACATCAGCACGCGGTCGGGTTCAATCAGGCGCTCAATGATGCCCGCCGATTCGAACTGGGGATTTTCGTTGTACACTTCTTCAATCGATTCGAGAACTTCGCGAACTGCCTGATGGTATTCCTTTTCTCCGGGATGCTTCTGCATCAGGTCATGCATAATTTTGTCAACATTCATAGTATTCAGTTTTTTAAAGCATATTCAACGTGCATTAACTTACCTGTCCTGTCATTCCTTATCATGTATCTGCTGGCCGACCCTATCTGCCACCAAAGGGTTCTTAGCATCAGCCAATTATGATGCTAAAATAGGTGGTTTCGGTCAAGGTTGTTCGTAACAAGGTATGATTTTACTCAATTTTATGCAACATATAATGAAATAAAATACTGACAGACAAGCACATATACTCATAGCCGCACCGATATGTTTAGCAACACACCGAAGCCGGTGGCTTATCGGCCTTGACGTACCGGGCTGATGGCACAGGCGCATTGCGGCGGAGGCACAAATATGGAGGGAAGCCGGCCTCAGTCGTAATAAATAATTCCTACGTTTTTGCGGCCGTCAATTTTCGCCACAAGCGGTTTGTCGAAGCGCACGTGCCGGATAAATTCATCTTCATAAACCGCCGGCATCCTGTTCAGAAAATCCACGTCGGTCTTTCCCTCGTTGCGGTGCATATTAACGGTCATATAGCCCACATGGAATGATGTAAGGTTCTGGAAGAAATGGGTTCCCTGGCTGGGATCGATACGGTACTGGTCGAGGCCCGATTCAATAATGATGCGTGCTTCCGATATCTGCGGCCATTTGACGGGTATTCCAAGCCAGGGATCGGAAGAACCCCAGCGGCCCGGCCCGATCAGAACGTAATTCCTCTTCTCCGCTTTCATCTGCTGGTTGAGTTTTTCAATCCGCTCAGCAATCAGGCTGGTTTTTGATGCGTTGAATGATTCGGGTTTCAGATAGATTACATCGCACAGGTTTTCGAAGACCCCATGGCCGAGAGCCATTTCGGAAAAGGCAATGATATTTTTTGCTTCACCGGGTTTTACTTCGATGGTACGGGTTTGTTCGCTCAGCACAATGGGGCGTATCTGAAGCAGGTTAAATACGGCCGGCTCGTTTCGCGGGACATCCAGATTTACGGCAAATTCCATTTCGATGGGATTGTTCATTTCGCGCTGGCCAATCTGCAGAATTTCAGACAGAATTTCGGCCAGCGGAAAGGTATTGTGCTGAAGCACGCCGGCAAAGGTGACGATGCGTTTTCCGTGCGACTGGATTCCGTCGCGCAGGGTGCCGGATTCCAGGTCATAGGTTGAAGCCACATGCCGGAAGACGGGATTGTTTTCCGCATCTTTTACAGGCAGTTTCAGCAAATTGGCCGAATCGTCGGTGGTGGGAACAAACTCCGACTGGGTAAGGTCAATGGCATAGAACAATTTCTGTGTTTCGCGCAGGGCCGTTTCAGGGGAACTCAGCTGAAGGATTTTTTTCGGGTATTTAGGAGAAAACCTAAGGGATGTTCCGCCGTCGACGATATACTTTCCAAGTCCGAACGCCACGCTTACAATGCCATCTTCGGGTTTTTCCGGGGCTAAAGGATAAAAGTTGATGGATCGGGCAACACCCGAGAAGGTGGGGTAAAAATGGTTTCCATACCGTGATCCGCATACCTCCTGAATGATGATGGCCATTTTTTCCTCGTCGATAATATTGGAGGTGGCGGCCATATAGGCTTTGCTGGCCTTATAATATACCGATGCGTACACTGCCTTGATGGCATTGGCCATCATATGAATCATGCGGGCGTTGTCGGGAATCCGCGGAACCATGTAGGTACTGTAAATCCCTGCGAACGGCTGATAGTGTGAATCTTCCAGCTTGCTTGAAGAACGGATGGCCACCGGATTCCTGAGAAAATCAACCAGGACGTACAGATCCTGAAAAATCCGGCCCGGGAGGCTGGCCTCAAGGAAGCGGCGGAGAATTTCTTCATCGGGCAGATCGGTCAGGGCAATTTTGTACAGGTCGTTGTTTTCCATGAACTCCTCGAAAATGTCGGTACCGATTACCACCGACCGGGGTATGGTTACCTGGGCATTGTTGTACTTATAGAGAAGCTGGTATTTTTTTACAATGGAATCGAGAAACGCCAGTCCGCGGGCTTTTCCTCCGATGGAACCCTCTCCTATTCTGCAGAAAATCAAATACTCGTCGTAGGTTTCCTTGTCGAATTCGGCTATTACGCCCCGTCCTTTGCTTATACGGAAGCTGGCGATGGCATCGTAGATGAATTTCCGCATTTCGGCAAGGCTCTGGAAATCCTCCGGCTTCAGGAACTTGAAAATCTGGGCAATGGGGAACAAGGCCCGGGCATTGAGCCATTTTGAAATTTCGTTACGGCTGGCATGGTAGAGAAGAACCTGGTCGGGGATTTTCAGGATGAGATTCTGCAGGGATTGCAGGTCGGTTGCCCTGGCTACTTCTTCGAGGGTGTCGGGATTCCGGAAAATGAAATCGCCGAAGCCGAAATTTCTGATAACATAATTGCGCAGTTCGATGGAAAGTGTTTTGGAGCCTTTGTATATGAATCCGGCGCCAAGTTCGGCTGCTATTTTTTCGTTGGCAACATCTGATGACTGGAAAAGGAAGGGGATATTAGGATCTTCGGCGTGCACGGTTTTGCAAAGGAGAAATCCTTCCTTGGTTTCGGGGTCGCGGTTGCGGGATTTACGGAAACTCACATCCGAAATAATTCCCAGAAGGTTGAATTTGAATTTGTTATAGAGAGCCAGGGCGTCGTCGTAGTTATTGGCCAGAAGGATTTTGGGCCGCCCGCGCATGCGCAGCATTTTCTGGTGTTCGTTCAGGGCTTCCTTCATGAATTCGCGGCTCTGCTTGAGGATAATCTTGTACAGGTTGGGGAGGTATGACGAAATGAACCTCACCGAGTCTTCCACCATAATAATCACCTGAACGCCGACTTTTTCCACATCGTGTTCGGCGTTCATGCGGTCTTCGATCAGTTTGATGATGGCCACCAGCAGATCGGCATTTCCGAGCCAGCAGAAAACGTAATCTATAGCGCTGAGGTCTTCGTTCTGCAGGCGCAAGGAAACTTCGCGGCTGAAATGGGTCAGCACAACGATGGGAATGCCGGGGTATTTGTTCTTAATAAGGCGGGCCAGTTCAAAGGTATCAACGTCACCGATGCTGAGCATTTCAATCACCAGGTCAATTTTGTCACTTGCCAAAATTTCGAATGCCTGTTTTGCCGAGTCGGCATGGACAAAAACCGGGGGGTAGCGAAGGTTCAGGGAAACGTATTCATTAAAGATCTGCTCGTCAATCCGGCCGTCTTCTTCCAGCATGTAGAAATCGTAATTGGAACAGATGATCAGCACCCTGCGGATCCGTTCCTGCATCAGCTCGTTGAAAGCAGACTGGGAAAAATCCATTCTCTGGCCCAGTTGCAGAAGTTTTTTGCTCATAAATGATTCAATCCGTTAAGCACAATAACCGAAATCCGTTTTTTACCGTCCATCAGAACCGTAACTGGCGAAGGCAGGGAAACATGCCGCACAAAGTGCCCTCTGTATGTTTCAGGTAACTTTTTCAGGGCTTCCCATTGAATAATATCAAACCCTGAGGCATGCTGAACGGAAAGATAGCCGATGTTCATTGAAGTAATGTTATGGAAGAAATGCGAACCGAGGGATGCGTCGAGAGGAAAATCTTCGAGGCTGGTTTCCACAATTACTCTGGCATTGGAGATCTGCGGCCACACGACAGGGATTCCCACAAACCGGTCACGTGAGCCCCAACGTCCCGGGCCGATGAGTATGTATTTCCTGCGTTCGGCTATCAGCCGGGCATTGATCAGTTCAATTTCCTTTGCTATTTCGGGGGTTCTGGTTTTGTCAAACGCATCGGGGTCAACATACACTATTTCGGTGAGGTCGTCGATTTTTCCGTTTCCCATGCTTTTCCCGGAACGGAGCAGAACGGCGTTTTCAGGAAAGTCATCGGGATTGAAACTGAAATCTTCGCCGCTTCCATACATAGGTTTGAGCTGAAGCAGGTAAAAAACGGGGCGTTTGCCGTTTTTTGACGATGCATCGACGGCAAATTCGATTTCGACAGGGCCGCCCACGGCCTCTCGCATAATGTCGAGCATAAGATCGATGGCTCTGGCCAGGGGGATGTAATTGTACTTAAGAATATCAGCAAAGTTGATTATGCGGGGACCGGCCGAAGTAAGCCCCGGATCGATCCGGTCATTAACCGGGTCGTACACACTGGCCAGGTGAAGGAGGGTGCCGTGTTTCTCGGCTTCCGAAATGGGCAGACGCGCCAGACAGGCCTGTTCACCCTCTTCAATCAGGTTGAATTCCATCCGGGAGAGGTCAAGCGCAATAAACTCCCTTTGCGAATGCTGAACCAGGTCTTTTACCGGCATAATTTCCACGTCAGGATAGCGGGGAACAAAGCGGTAGGCCACTTCGCCCCCGACCACATAGTGGCCCAGCCCGAGGGCTGTTACGGCAAAGCCATCTTCCGCTTCCATGCTGGCCACGGGATAATAGTTGTGCGATTGCGCCGTGCCGCTGATGTGAGGATAAAAATACTGCCCGTAGCGGTTTCCTACAACTTCCTGAATCACAACGGCCATTTTTTCCTCCTCAATCTTGTAGTCCACTGCTTTGAAATAGGCCCGGGCATGGTCGGAATAAACCGATGCGTAAACCAGTTTAATTGCCTGTTCCAGCTGGTGAAAGCGCACATCAAAATCAGGATAATTGTCGGGAAGAAGATAGGTGGCGAAAATTCCGGAGAAAGGCTGGGATGTGGCGTCCTCAAAAAGGCTCGAAGAACGCACCGCTATCGGGTTCTGAATGATGCGCAGAAGAGCCTTCAGTTTTTTCTCAAGTTCGTACGAAAGATCCGACTTCAGAAAAATTTCCTGAAGCTGACGATACGGAATATCGCTGTAAATAATCTGATGAAGGTTGTTCTTTTCCAGAAACAGATCAAATTCGTCGGTACCAATAATAAACGTCCTGGGCGTGCTGATATTCATGCCCGGCAGAATCTCATTGAAATTGAGATTATAAATAATGGTATTGATAAAGGCCAGTCCTCTTCCCTTTCCTCCAAGAGCTCCCGTGCCAAGGCTTATGATGTTGCTTTCATCAATGATGATATCTTTTTCAAAGGGAATGACTTTGCCGGTTTGTGATTCGTTGCGGTACTTCTTGATGACATATTTCAGATAATTCCGGAATTCGTTTGATGAGCCAAAATCCGTCACCTTTACCGGGTGGATCATTTTGGCAATTTTGATTTCGCCCCGTGCCATCAGCCAGAGGGAGAAGTGATTTCGTTTGCCGTGGTACACAAGCGATTCGGCCGGAATGGTATCAATCAGCTTTTCAAATTCCTGCAGGGAAGCTGCCTCGGCAATTTTTTTTCCGGTGGAGTCGCGGTAAATAAAGTTACCGAAACCCAGATAATGCGAAATGAAGTTGCGGATATCCTGCAAAAGGCTTTCAGAATTTTTGTTAATAAAATGCACTTTCAGGGCGTGTGCCTGATGAATATTCTGGGTATCAGCACTCTGAATTACTACGGGCAGGTCGCCAAGATATTCCCTGACGTACGAAGCCAGCATAAATCCGGCCCGGGAATCGGCTTTTCCGTTGCGTTCAAAAATGACGTCCGTAATCAGGCAGAGCAGGTTTTCCTTGTATTTGGTAATGATGCTGATGGCTTCTTCATAGGTTGATGCCAGCAGGATCTTGGGGCGGGCACGCAGCCTCAGCACTTTAAACATTTCGTCGGTACTCACATCGTCAATAATGCGGCGGGTTTGTTCCAGCACGCTCTGGTAGAGTAAAGGCAGATACCGTGAGTAGTATATCTCTGAATCTTCAACAAGAAGAATCACTTTCACCATCCCTACCTGGGTATCATTTTCCACGTTCACGCGATCTTCCAGAAGTTTAACCATGGCAAAAAACACTTTGGAATCGCCATTCCACACAAAAATCCGGTCAATGGAACTCAAATCGCGGTGCATATTTTTGAATACCGACACTTCCCGGTCGTTATTGAGCAGGACAAAGACAGGAATAAAGGGAAATTCCCGTTTTACTTTGCGGCTGATTTCAACAGGAGTTTTCTTATCATTGCCCACCATGATGATGACAAGATCAAAATGCTTTTCGCGCAAAACCCTGGAAGCGTCTTCATAGGAACTTACGCCGGTTACCCGGGGCATGCTGGTCAGGTTCAGCTGATGATACTCGCCAAGAATATGTTCTGAGAACCGGCCTTCCTTTTCAATACTGAATGCATCGTACAGGGTGGCCACCAGCAGAATTTCCTTCACTTTAAAGGGCATCAGGTCGAAAAGGATATCCCGGTTGGTATTTTGTTTGTCAAGGAATTTCTGCAGTAACTGGCGGCTTGTGGTGGCAGGTTCCTGGAAAGCGATCACTTCGGGAGGAACTTTTCCTGCTTCGCGTGCCTGCTGAAGTACAACTTTTGCTTCGGTTGTATTGAGCCAGTTGACGATGATGGTCGCCAGGTTATCAATCAGCTGGCGTTCTTCGCGCAGAAAAGGCCCTTCATCGTAATCTCTCAGTTTACGGGTATAGTAAACAGCTATTTCGCCTTTCTTCCCCTGAATGGTTTCAAAGGTCTGGCTTTGCTTCCACTCGGTTTCGCGAAAATCGCCCGTTTCATACGAATTTCCGTCGTACTGGATGCGGGCTACGGCAAACTCAGGAAACTGCCATGCTGCAGGCAGGATATAACATATCTGCTGCAGGGTTTCAGGAACCGGCTTGTGCTGCTTAATAATTTCATTGGTTGCATTGATGCAGGCCAGTTCCTTGAGCCGCTCCCTGCGTTCATAGAGTAACCGGTTGACTTCCTCAGGCGATGAAATGAATTCTTCTTCCATAGCAGGTGATTCACCTTGTAAAGTTAGTGAATTTGAGGCGACTATTGAAACGAACGCGGCATTTGGTTCCTCAGGATACCTTTCTGCGCGAGTCTGGAAAATCATTGGATTTCCGATTTCCTATTTCCTATTTCCCATTAATGATGATTTCATTTTTATAGAGTGCTCACTAATAGGAAATTGGAAATCGGAAATAGGAAATTCATTTATTTCCCTCTAAGACCCATCAGATGGTCTTTTTTCTTTTGTTCATCAGGTGACGGGTAATTGCCGCCAGGGCGGTAAGGAGGGAGAACCATCCGGCCATCCGGCCAAGGTAGTCGCCGTGTTTTGCATAATAGGTCATTTCGGTATTGGCATAAATTTCGCGCCGGAGGGAAGCCGGTTCCCACCAGCCCACTTTTTCAAGCACATCGCCCCTCTGGTTGATGAAGCCCGAAATGCCGGTATTGGCTGAGCGGGCAATATCCCTGCGTGTTTCAATGGCCCGGAGACGGGAAAAGGAAAAATGCTGCCGGTAGCCGGGTGTGTTGCCCCACCATCCGTCGTTGGTCATCACAAATATAAATCCTGTATTGCCGCATTTGAGGTAGTCGGTAACGAACTCTCCGAACACCGATTCATAGCAAATTACTGTGGCCACCCCCATTGAATCCTGCGGTGAACGAAGCACACTCCGGTAGGGTTGGGTGGCATGACTGCGGAACGTTCCTCCCAGGCGCAAAGTGATCTTTCGCAGAAAACCAAGATATTGCGGATACGGCATCTTCTCCACTCCCACCACCAGCTTCGATTTATGATAAATGGGAATATGCGGCGTTGAATCAATCTGAATAGCCGAATTGAAGCTGTCGTAATACAGACCGGTTGTGCCTAAAGGACGGGCCGTCGGCGTAAGCTTTTCGCCGGGGTTGTAACTTTTGTATCCGGTAATGCCTACCACAAATTTGGCACGGGGATAGGGCTTCAGAAACCTTCGTACGGCCTGAATGGCCGTATTTTCTTCCAAATGGTCAATCCATATATCATTGTTCAACGCCGTTTCAGGAGCAACAAAATAATCAACCGAAGTATCCGCTTTCAGCGAAGCAAGATCAATGATCCGTTGTGTCTGGAACTCACTCGACAACGCCACAAACTTTTCATAAGGGTCGATATTCGGCTGAATAACAACAACATTGTACGGTTTCCCTTTTTCTTTATACGAATGGAAAATATACTGGCTGATGATTACCGGAACAAAAATCCAGATGGCGGCCAGCACACTGTCAAATACCTTTCCCTGCCATTTTTTTGTGGCAACAAAGTGCTGGATAATACCAAACAGGAGAACATTGGCCACCAGCACCCATACAGTGCCGCCCAGCGTTCCGGTATACTCGTACCACTGGATGATTCCGGTATCATTGGCAAAGGCATTTCCAAGGTTCAGCCAGGGCCAGGATATTTCGGCGTTGAGGTAAAAATATTCCCAGTAGGTCCAGAAAACAATCAGGGCGAAATAGCCAGATTTTCCGGGTACAGCTCTCCGCACCAGATGAAACAACCAGAAAATCAGCGCCATGAGAAAGGAATTGATCACAACGGCCGCAACCATGCCCACTGCTGATGCATTCCATATCCACCATGTGTCAGCAAGGTTCCAGATGCCAAAAGCCAGCCATGCATAAAGAAATACATTGACAGAGGCATACCGGTTTTTGTTGGCAAGAAAGAAGTCTTCGACGAACAGCAGGGGGATGAAACCCGCCAGGATAAACAACCCGCTGGCCCATTGAAACCATCCGAGACTCAGAATCAGACCACTTGCAACCGCCAGAAATATACGTACTCTCCTGCTCATTGTTCCTGCAATTTTTAAAAATGCAAATCTAATGTCTTTCGGAAATTTTACCATATATCGTAAAGGCCAGGGATTGTTTAAAATTCTGTATGGGGATGTTTCAAAACTTCGTTTTCAACATCCCCGAGCCGGTTTGCATTCTGTTCCAATCGGCTGAAATCGAACATTTTAATTAACCGGGAACACCAGAAGCCATTCCGATAAAATTGACTGGAACGAATGGAACAGTTTTTGGTATAAAATGTTAATAGTTTGTAATTTTGGGGTTTCGTGCCGGAAAGGGTGCATGACGATTTCATCAGAACAGGCCTTTGTTCAGTAAATAAAGGCCTTTCTGACCCGGCAGGGGGGAGAAAATACGTTTATAAGTAGTTTTTTTCAGGGTTATGGATTTTGTAGTCGTTATCAAGGGGATAATTATCGGATTGATGGTTTCGGTACCTTTAGGCCCCATGGGGATGGTGGTGGTTCAACGTACCCTGAGCAAGGGAAGGCTTTCCGGTTTCCTGTCGGGGTTGGGAGCAGCCTCAGCCGACACCCTCTTTTCTCTCATTGCCGTAATGGGGTTTGGTTTTATTATTGATTTTGTCGAAGAAAAACGGTTTTATTTTGAAATTGTCGGAAGCTTATTCGTCATCTACATAGGATTGCGAATTTTTTACTCCAATCCTGTGACACAGATCCGGCGCCGGCAGAAGAAAAATACCCTCTTTGCCGATTACATTACTGTATTTTTAATGACCTTCTCCAACCCACTGGCCATATTTGTTTTCCTTGCCCTGTTTGCAGCAGTGCACTTTGTTACCGAGAGCCAACATTATCTGACATCCTTCCTCATAGTACTTGGCGTTTTTGCGGGAGCCAGCCTCTGGTGGTTCACCATTACAACGCTGGTAAGCCTGTACCGGCAGAAATTTCGTCTGAAAAGACTCTGGTGGCTGAACAAAATCACAGGGGCCATTATTTCCCTCCTCGGGCTTATTGCG
This sequence comes from Bacteroidales bacterium, assembly GCA_012517825.1. Classification (NCBI taxonomy): domain Bacteria; kingdom Pseudomonadati; phylum Bacteroidota; class Bacteroidia; order Bacteroidales; species Bacteroidales bacterium. Next base: position 15,342 of record JAAYUG010000112.1, read on the forward strand.
CTGATTAAGGTTTTCTTCATACCCGGCCTTCCTTTATAGTTACTTAACCTCAATTTACGATCTGCTTAACAGGGGATTTTTATATTTGCAAGATAAAATCGGATTGTTTTGAACGAACGGAACCCCCTTATTGATACTGCTGATATTCTGAAGGCAACCCGTCTGCCATCAAAAGGAGCACGCGGGGCAGCAAAATTCCTTATGATGCTGCTGGGTATCAATAAGATAAACAAAGCCTATGAAGAAGTCCGGCATCTGAAAGGAATTGATTTCGTTGAGAACATTCTTCAGAAGCTATCCATAACGTTTGAAGTCAGCCCGGAGGAACTGAAGCGCATTCCGGCCTCAGGTCCGTTTATTACGGTTTCCAACCACCCTTACGGAGGGCTGGATGGTCTGATCCTCATTGGTTTGCTGGGCCGTCAGCGCCCCGATTTCAAGGTTCTGGGAAATTATCTGCTCCACCGGATTGATCCGATGCAGGAGTTTATTTTGCCGGTCGACCCCTTTGAAAGCAAAAAAGCCAGGGCCGCCAGTGTGCCGGGTATAAAAATGGCCCTCCGCCATATTGCCGAAGGTCATCCTCTCGGCATCTTTCCTGCCGGGGAAGTTTCGAGCTATTACCCTCATACCACAGGAATAACCGATAAAAAATGGCAGCATTCCGTGCTTAAGTTCATCCGCAATGCCGGGGTTCCTGTAGTTCCTGTTTACTTTGAAGGAACCAACAGCACGGTTTTTCATTTGCTGGGCCTCGTGCATCCCATGCTTCGCACGGCAAAGCTCCCCTCCGAACTTCTCAATAAGAAAAACAAAACCATCCGAATACGGATAGGAAATCCGATTTCAGTTAACGAACAGAAAGAATTTTCTGATATCTGGAAGTATGGAAGGTATCTGAGAGCCAAAACCTATGCCCTTGGAGAAGGGTTTGATGTAAAGGAGTTTTTCCCTTCACAGAAAAAAAGAAAGGTTAAAGCCGAAGACATTGCTGAACAGGCTGATCAGGGAGTTCTTTCCAGGGAATATCAGCGACTCAGGGAAAAATACCTGCTGTTCGATCTGCAGAATTACAGTGTATTGTGTGCACCGTCTGACCAGATGCCCCTTATAATGCATGAAATCGGCTGCCTGCGGGAAATCACTTTCCGGGCTATTGGTGAAGGGACCAATAAGAGCATCGACCTGGACGACTTTGACCTTTATTATTACCACCTTTTTGTATGGGATAATGAAACCGGCAAAATTGTAGGTGCCTACCGCGTGGGAAAAGGAAAGGACATCATCGGTGAATATGGTATAAGGGGATTTTACGTGAGTACCCTGTTCCGCATGCATGGCCGTATGCAGCAGGTGCTGGAGCAATCGCTTGAACTGGGCAGGTCGTTTATTGTGCAGGAATACCAGCGAAAGCCCATGCCGCTGTTTCTTCTCTGGAAAGGAATTCTGTACTTCCTCCTGAAAAACAGCGAATACCGCTACCTTATTGGCCCGGTAAGCATCAGCAAACGGTTTTCGGAATTTTCGAAGCATACCATCATTGAATACATCAGAAAAAACCACTATAACGACCAGTATGCCCGGTATATTAAACCTAAAAAACGGTTCAGGGTCCCGGGATATTCGTTTGACACGGAAATTCTCTTTGAAAATCTGAAAAACCTTCAGCAGCTTGACAGGCTGATTGAAGATGTTGAATCGAACAGCAGGATGCCGGTGTTGCTGAAAAAATATCTGCAGCTGGGAGGTAAAATCGTGGAATTCAATATTGACCCGCTTTTTAACGATTGCCTTGATGGCCTGCTGATTCTCGATCTGTACGATGTACCCCCTGAGGTAATTGCATCTCTCTCGCGCGAAATGAACGATCAGTCAATCTTTGAAAGATTTTCGCAACAAAAAACCCTGCAGGAAAAGGTTCAGGTGTGACTCCAGAGGTCTATTTTCTGCAGTTTGATATCGCCTTCAAAAAACATACGGGCGATGATCTCAAAATACTCCGTATAATCAGATACAAGAAACTGATGTACAGGATTTTCTGTATCCTTATTCAGGAGGTTGTTCTCACGAAGGAGTTTTCTGAGCCGTTTTGCCACAATGACAGCCGAATCCACAATCTGCACCTTGAAATCAAAGAAGCGGGCAATCTGCTGTTTGATAATGGGATAATGGGTACAGCCCAGAATCAGCGTGTCAATGCCCTGCAGTTCCTCCCTTGATAAGTAATTGCGGATGATGGCATTGCTGATGTCGTCAAAAATGAATCCTTCTTCAATCATGGGCACAAAAAGAGGGGTGGCAAGCGAACGGACATCGAGCTTATTGTTCTTCTGGATAAGTTTTACCTTATAGGTTCCGCTGTTGATGGTGCCTTTGGTACCAATTACCCCGATGCGTTTTATTCTGGGGTTACCGGCCACTTCATCAATTACCGGGTCAATCACGTTCAGGGCAAGCGCTTTCCCCCTTACAGCTTCTGAAACAGCTTCCCATGCCACGGCTGAGGCAGTATTGCAGGCTATCAGAATCAGCTTGCAGTTCAGCGATAACAGGTACTCAGAAATGCGCGTTGAATAAAACTTCACCGACTCAGCCGACTTATCCCCATAGGGAAGATGAAAGGTGTCGCCAAAGTAGATCATTTGCTCATCCGGAAGAATCTGCCGGATGGCATTGGCTACAGTAAGTCCGCCCACACCTGAATCAAAAATACCTATTGGCTGGGATGCCTGCATAGAATGTGCAAGTTAACGAAACCACTATAATCTGGTATAATAAACGCGAAAGGCTGCCGGTAAAGACAGCCTTTCACCGATGGCAATCTTTATTTGGTAATGCCCAGCTTTTTCTTCACCAGCGGGGTTATATCCTGGCTGTCGGCGCTCTGAAATACCACAAACGAGCCCTGGCTTACGTCAAAAATATAGGTAAACTTCCCTTCCTTGGCGACATCATTAATAGCCGCATTGAGTTTGTCAACGATGGGCTTGAAGAGCTTTGCCTGTTGCTGCTGGATATCCTGCTGGGCGTTATTCTGAAAGGCCTGAATGCGCTGATTCATTTCCTGGAGTTCCGTTTCCTTGGTATTCCTTATCAATTCACTCCAGTTAGAAGCATTGGCCATATAGTCCTCATATTTCTTGTTGAATTCAACCTGCATTTTTTCCATCTGGTCCTGCAAATCCTTGGCAACTTTATCCAGTTTTTTCTGGGCGCTGTCGGTTTCGGGCATCAGGGTAAGGATTTCCTGTTTATTGACATGTCCAAGCTTCAGAACAGCCTGCGCTTCTGCAGTGAAACCAGCCAAAAAGAGCAGTACAACTAATCCGGATATAAACCTTTTCATAAACAATATTTTAGAATTTTGACAAAAGTAGTATTTATTTCTTATAACCCAATTTCTGGAGCACCTGATCGCTCTTATCATACTTCGGATCAGAATAGATGATGGTGGCATCGGCCGATGTGTCGAAAATGGCAGCAAAACCACCTTCTGCGGCAATTTCCTTGATGGCATTATAGATTTCGTCCTGAATGGGTTTAATCAGCTCTTCGCGTTTTTTGAAAAGTGCGCCATCCTGTCCGAAGTATTTCTTCTGCAGTTCCTTAACTTCTTTCTCTTTGGTGACAATTTCTTCCTCCCGTTTGTTCTTCATCTCATCGGTGAGTAAAACCTTTTCGGCCTGGTATTTTTTGTACATGTTATCAATTTCGGCGTATTTTGCCTCGATTTCTTTCTGCAGATCGGCCGAATACTTATCGAGCTGGTCCTGTGCCACCTTGTAGGCCGGGATATTGTTAAGGATGTATTCGGTATCCACAAAAGCGTATTTCTGTGCATACGTGAGGCCAAAACCGGCCATCATCAGTATTATTGCAACAATCCGTTTCATAGTTGTATAAATTAAACATTTAGAACTGCTGACCTATTGTAAAGTGGAACTGTCCGTGATTTTCTCCCGGGTTCCACGGAATATCATCAAATCCATAACCATAATCAATGCCCAGCATGCCAAACATCGGGAGGAAGGCCCTGAGGCCAACCCCGGCCGAGCGGCGCACAGCAAACGGATTTACATCGCGTGCATAAGTCCATCCGTTCCCTGCTTCAAGGAAGGTAAGGGCAAAAACTGTAGCCTGCTGGTTCAGACTTATCGGGTATCTGAGTTCCATGGTATACTTGGTATAGTAGTTTGCTCCTTTCGGAGGGGTAAGGGCTCCGATGGTATTTCCTGCTCCGCTGTTGGAATAGCCACGTACAGGAATCACTTCGTATCCGTAAAAGTTGTACCCCACCATTCCGTCGCCGCCAACATAAAATCCTTCAAACGGAGACTGCCCTAAAGTGCTGTTATAGTATCCTTTGAATCCAAATTGTCCGCGGGTAAAGAGGACCAGCTTGTCAACAAGGTTCATGTACCATTCCGCCTTGAAACTCCATTTGTAATATTCAATCCATTTGTATTTTTCACTCTGGGAAGCACCGGTAAAATCCTTTCCGCTGATCAGCGAATAAGGAGGCGTTATGGCCAGTGTAAGGGCAAAATTGGATCCTTTGCGCGGATAGATGGGCTGATCAACTGAATTTCGTCCGAATGTTGTGGTAACGGAAAAGTTGTTTGAAACCCCGTTGTTCTGAAGTAAACTGAAATAGCCCTTGTAATTGTCCAGAGTATAGTTCTGGAAGCTGATTTCGTTGTACAGGGTAAAGAAGTCATCGGGCCATGAAAGCCGGCGGCCCAGACCGACCGATACACCGGAAATGCTCATGAATCCTTTATCCTGCTGTGTGTACCTGTTGCTAAAGTAATCGTAACGGGCATTCCTGTATTTTGAGTTGTACAGTGAAACCGACAACGAATTGGGCTTTTTGCCTCCCAGCCAGGGTTCAACAAAGGAAATGCTGTAGGAACGGTAAATAGTACCATTCGACTGTGCCCTGATAGCAAGGGTTTGCCCGTCGCCGCTGGGTATCGGCCTCCAGGCTTTGGGATCCAACATACTGCGGGCAGAAAAATTGGAAAACCTGATCCCAATGGTTCCTACCAGCATTCCTGCTCCCCAGCCTCCGGAGATTTCAAGCTGGTCGTTCGACCGCTCCTGCAGATTGTACTGAATGTCAACAGTGCCGTCAGCAGGGTTGGGTACCGGATTCGGTTCGATCTTTTCGGGGTCAAAGTGCCCGAGCTGGGCAAGCTCACGGACCGTACGGATTATCTCTGACTTGCTGAACAATTCGCCGGGTAGGGTTCTGATTTCACGCCGGATAACATGCTCGTTGGTCTTGTTGTTCCCGTTGATTATAATGTTGTTCACCGTTGCCTGCTTTCCTTCCGAAATGCGCATTTCAAGATCAATGGAATCATTCTCTATAAGCACTTCTTCAGGGCTTACATTAAAGAAAAGATATCCGTTGTCAAGGTACAAAGAACTTACAGCGTCTTCGTCGGTTGAAAGCCTTTTGGTAAGCAGGGTCTGGTTATAAACATCTCCCTTTTTCACACCGAGCACTTTGCTGAGAACTTCTGACGGATAAACCGTATTGCCGATCCAGGTAATGTTGCGGAAATAATATTTCGGACCTTCATATACATCCAGATAGAGGATGATTCGTTTGGGATTTAGCACAGCCAGGCTGTCCTTCAGAATTTTGGCGTCCCGGTATCCCTTTTCATTGTAATATTCAATCAGTTTTACTTTGTCTTCCTCATAATTGGATTTGATATATTTTGACCCTTTAAAGATATTCCAGTCGCGCCGGTGGGTTTTTTTCATGGCTTTCCTCAGCTTCTTGGCAGGAATTTCCTTGTTTCCGGTAAAGACAATATCGGAAATCTTCACCCGTTCGTTTTTGTCAATGATGAGCCTGAGCTTTACTCTGTTGGGCAAAGTGGTATCAGGGATCTGCACAATATCAATCTTTACATTGAAAAAGCCTTTATCGGTAAAGTGCTTGGTTACAATGGTTCTGATATTGTTCAGCACATCTTCTGTAACCTGGCTTCCGTTGCGGATTTTCAGCTTATCGGTAATATCTTTGGTTTCTGATTTCTTCAGCCCAACAATGCTGAGAGTAGATAGCCGGGGGCGTTCCTTCAGGTAGATATCGAGGTATATCTGATCTCCTTCGATGCGGGAAGCAATGCGGACATCGGAAAACAAACCCTGGCTCCAGTATTTCTTCAGCATCTTGGTGATATCTTCTCCGGGTACCGTAATCTTGTCGCCCACCGAAAAACCCGAGAGGTTGGCCAGAACCTCCTTATCAAGGTAATTCACCCCTGATACCGTAATGCCGGCAATAACATAGGTTTCGGTTTTGGAATAGTCAATGACCGGCAGGCTGTCATGTTCAATAATCGCCGGCGGAAGGATTTTTACAGAATCTGCAAAAGGAATTGTATCCTGGGCCGGAGAGGGAATGCCAATGAATCCTGTCAATATAATCAACCAGAACAATCTGAATGCACGCACGTTTGCCATATTCCTCTTTCTCTATTTACACTGTTCACTAATTTTTCCGAATCTTCTTTCTCTGCTCTGAAAGTCACAAATTGCCCTGTACAAATCTTCCCTGCGAAAATCGGGCCAAAGTACTTCGGTAAAGTACAATTCGGTATAGGCCATTTGAAATAGGAGAAAATTGCTGATTCTCTTTTCTCCGCTGGTCCGTATAAGAAGTTCAGGATCAGGAATATAGGCAGTAGTAAGATACTGAGCAAAAAGGCAGTCGTCAATCTTTTCGGGATTCAAACGACCATCGAGCACATCCTGCACAATGGCTCTGGCTGCCCGGGCAATTTCCCACCTGGCCCCGTAACTCAGAGCGAGAATAAGGGTCAGTCCCTTGTTGGAAGAAGTTAACTGAATTACTTTATCCAGTTCTGCCTGTACTTCTTCGGGCAGGCTGGCAATATTGCCAATGGCCAGGAGCCGGACGTTGTTGTCGACCAGCGTTTTTAATTCGGATTGCAGGGTGGAAACCAGCAGCGACATAAGGGCATCCACTTCGCTCTGCGGCCTTCTCCAGTTTTCGGTGGAGAAAGCAAACAGGGTAAGGTATTTGATACCCAGTTCAGCGGCAGCTTCAACCGTATCGCGCACGGCCTTGACGGCATTATAATGTCCGAAAACGCGCTGGTTGCCACGTTGCCTTGCCCACCGCCCGTTGCCGTCCATTATGATGGCAATATGCTGGGGTAATTTCTCTGCTATAATCTGGTCTTTGTACGTCATCTCACACTTTTTTACCAATACACCGGACAATCACCCGGCCGGTCGAACAACTTGTACGTCAAATAAAAGCCCGCAAAGTTATACCAATCGTTGTTAGTATAAAAATTCCGCAAGCCTTCACTGCCATAATTTTTTAAGCCGTCAAAATTATCTGAAAAAAGTTTACGGCAAGCATATTCAATTCCGATTCCTACTCTTCGGTTGATTCCTGCCTTTATTCCTAAGGCAAATGGCAGGGAAGGAATGAATGAACCGGCGGCCGGGCCGGACACCGGATAGCAAATTCCGACACCGCCGTTTATGTATGGACTAACCGGATGAGCCCGGTCGACGAGCTTAAAAGCATCAAAATTCAGTTCAAAAACAGCCGAAACATCAAAACCTGATGAAGAGAAGGATTGGTTGCGGAGGGTTCTGAAGGGATCGGACGAACCGGCATCTTTACCGCTTACTTGGAAAAAATTCAGCTGGGTTTTTACAGCATATCTGGGATTAAAATTGTAGGCAAACAGAGCACCCAGGGCAGGCCCGGGGTTAAGGAAAGGAATTTTGGGATTCATATCACCCAGATACCATGCAGAGCCGGCAAAAAAACCAACATCAGCCTTGCGCTGAGCCGGCAGGCAAGTCCATACGAGCCCCAGGAGCAATAAACTGCATCCGAATTTTTTCATGTATATGCGGGAAAGTGTGGGTTTCAATTATCTGTTTCGTGGACGGCGGTTAATGTATTGTTTCAGGAAAAGAGGCACGTTTTCCCTGTCGTTTTTAATACGGTAAACGGCATTAAAAGCGGTAAAATAGTAAATATCCTGTGCTTTGTTACCAGCTACAGGGGGATTGTACCCGTCAACAAAATCGGAAAGGGACAGCCTTCCTCCCAGTTCAAAACCCACCATCCAGGCATCGCTGATAACATATTTTACTCCCACACCCAGTGGTATGGCCGCTGAAATGTGCGAGTAATCGTTGGTTACGTTTATGTCGCCCGGACGGACATTGCTGAGTTTCGGACTGAAATAAATGCCTGCCAGTCCGCCAAACACATATGCCCCAAGGCGGGAATAGTTATTGATCATTCCTCTCCGGTTATAAACTGCATTCGAAGCCAGCCTTCTGTCTTCGGAGAGAAAATAGTACTCCGCAACCACGGAAGGTTCAATAATATGCGTTGTAAAGGAATATCCGCGTGCTTCGTTAACCGCACCTATATCGGTTCCTGCACCCATTCCGTAAGCAAGCGTAAAACGGCCTGCAAAATTCTGATAGAATTTGTACCGAAGACCCACCGTCAAGGAAGGGCGGGTAGCATCCAGGCGTATATCTTTAATGCCAAACCAGTTATTCCGGTCGGCTCCACCTCCGATATCACCGAAAAAACTGGTGGTACCGGCACCCAGTATCAGTTCATACCTAACGAGCTTCCAGCGCTGTGCATAGCTGCCGGAAGCCGCCAAGATGATCAAAAGGAAGGCTGCGATTGCTTTTTTGTGCATGGCGGATTCGTTTCAGTTCACAAAAATAATATTTTTCGCAGAACCATGTTCCGTATCTATAACTTAATAAAACCGGCATTTATTGTATAACTGACCAAGTTGCCGGATACGCCGCATGGTTCTGCTTGGTTATGTAAATATATGGTAAAGTGTTAAAATATGCAAAATCAGTTTCTCCGGTCGGCACCCCACATGAGTTTGTTCCGCAGGGTGCTGAAAAAGCTGGTTTGGCTTAGCTGAAGTGTCCGCAGAAAAAAAGGCGCTTTCCGGATGAGGATTTCAGTTTTCTCCGGAATATGGTATGACTGGGAATCGAGAGAGGCAATGATCGTCTGATCGCGGCTTTCGGCAAAAAGACGAAGGGTACATGCATCGGATACCACGATGGGCCGTACGGTAAGATGATGGGGAGCAATGGGACTTATGATAAAATCCCTTGCACCCGGCGTCATTACCGGCCCGCCTACACTCATGGAATAGGCTGTTGAACCGGTGGGCGTTGATATAATCAGTCCGTCGGCCCAGTAGGCATTAAGAAACTCATCGTTCACCCAGGCGTGGATGGTAATCATTGATGAGCCCGATTTATGAAGAGTGAATTCGTTGAGTGCATACGGAAATTCACCGAACTGCCCCCCTTCCATGGTCACCTGAAGTAGGCTGCGTTCCTCGATCCGGTATGATCCTTTAAAAATCTCTTCAAGAGCCTGTTCAATTTCTTCTCTGGCAATATTGGAAAGGAATCCCAGCCGCCCGGTATTGAGTCCGATAACTGGTATGCCGGTATCGCGTACCACACTCACCGATTTGAGAAAGGTACCGTCACCTCCAATGCTGAAGAAAAAGGAAAAATCGCCTTGCAGATCGTTGTGGCTAAGAAACAGCCCTTCAGCCCGAACATCTATTTTTTTCTCGGCTTTCAGATACTCATAAAACGGCTGGTAAATGTAAACCTTGCAACCATGGCCGGCCAATATATCAAAAAAACGTACGATCTGCACATCACAGCCCGACCCGAAATTTTTTCCAAAAACAGCAATCTTCATTGGGAAGAATCAAAAAAACCCATTGTTAAACGTTCAGATAACGCATAAATTCATCGTACCGGCTTTTATAGAGGGCATCCAATTCCCCTTCTTCATTAAACGAAGCTTTGATGTTGTAGTTATACCGGATGAAGGTCTGAATAATAGCCGATGCATCCGTCCGGTTAATTTTAATTGTAAGTTCCATCCGGGTGGAGTCAGAAGGCTGGGAAATGAACAATCCCAGAATTCTTGCATCATTCCCTTCAACAATTCTGGCAATCTCCGAAAGGGAATAATCTGTCTGGTTCATCTCAAGCACCAGGATGGCGCCGGGATTAGCGATGCCTGAAAAATCAGCAAAATAACGGAGCAAATCATTCATGGTAACCAGTCCGAGGTAATTGTTCTGATGATCGAGCACCGGGACCACGGTGAGTTTCAGCCTGGAAACCAGTGATATGACATCAAAAATATGCTGGTCTTCACGGACGTATGGACTGAACAGGGACAATTTATGATTTCCTATCGGTTCGTCGGCCATATTGAGGTCGTAAATATCCGTATCGGATATCAGCCCGAGGAATTCCCTGTTGTTTACGATGGGCAGATGCGATATCCGGAATACTTCCATCAGCGACAGGGCATGAAAGCCTGTGTCGGAGGTTTTCAGCGGAGGGACAATATCCGAAATCAGATCACGTGCTACCATATCCAAAAATTCACCATACCTTTGCAGGAAATCAAAAAACTATGACACGGCTGAGTGTAAATATAAACAAAATTGCAACATTACGAAATTCCCGCGGAGGGAATATTCCCGACGTGCTGAAGGCGGCGCTCGACTGCGAGCGTTTCGGGGCAGAAGGCATCACCGTTCATCCGCGGCCGGATGAGCGCCACATCCGGTATTCCGACGTAAGGGAGATTCGTCCCCGCATTCATGTAGAATTCAATATTGAAGGGAACCCGAACGACCGTTTTCTGAACCTCGTTCTGGAAGTTAAGCCTGACCAGGTTACCCTTGTTCCTGACCCGCATGATGCCATCACCAGCAATGCAGGATGGGATACCATTACCCACCAGCGTTTTCTGCGGGAAGTCATTGCCCGTCTGAAGGAAGCCGGAATCAGAACATCCATTTTCGTTGGTACCGATCTGCACATGATTGAAGCCGCTGCCACCACAGGAACTGACCGCATTGAACTCTATACCGAACCCTATGCAAAAATGTACCCCGAAAATCCTGCTGCTGCCATCAAACCTTTTATTGAAGCGGCAAAGAAAGCTAACGAACTGGGGCTTGGCATCAATGCCGGGCATGACCTGAACCTCGAAAACCTGCGGTATTTTGCATCGAACATTCCCGGACTGCTCGAAGTTTCCATCGGCCACGCACTGATAAGCGATGCCCTCTATTACGGGCTGGAAAATACAATCGGAATGTACCTTCAGCAACTGAGATGACTCCTCTGAAGCTGTTCTTCCGGGAAACAGGAACCGGCACACCTCTTGTTATTCTGCACGGACTCTACGGAATGTCCGACAACTGGCTTTCCATAGCCAGAGAACTGGCTCCTCACTTCAGGGTTATCCTGCCCGATATGCGCAACCACGGGCACTCACCCCATGATCAGGAACACTCCTACCAGGCCATGCGCGAAGACATTGCACGGCTCTTCGAAGATATGAAATTAGAAAATGCCATTCTTATGGGGCATTCCATGGGAGGAAAAACAGCCATGTTCTTTGCCGTCAGATATCCTGAAAAACTTTCCCGGCTCATTGTAGTCGATATTGCTCCCGCTGATTTACGAAATACCCCCCGGGGTAAAATGCATGAGTTACAGCATAAGACAATCGTTGAGTCACTATTGAAACTGGACATAGAACATCTTCAGAGCCGTCAGGAAGCTGACAGGGCACTTTCTGAAACCATTGCCTCCCTGCCAGTACGCCAGTTTCTTCTGAAAAACCTGCACCGCCGCTCCGACGGCACATTTACCTGGCTCCTCAATCTGAAGGCCCTTTCGGAAAACCTCTCCTCCGTTCTGGATGGACTGCATCCCGGAACTGATCCGGAGGAAAAATATCCGGTAGTAATACCAACTTTGTTTATTAAGGGGGAACTATCGCATTACATTGAACCGGAAGATGAAGAAAGTATCAGAAATGTTCTCCCGCATTCCGTTCTGTCAGTAATTCAGGGAGCAGGACACTGGGTGCATGCAGAACAGCCCGAACAGTTCCTGAAGGTAGTCAGTGATTTTATAAGAAATAATAAGATCCTGAAATAATGCCGCTCCTTCGGGGCTTTAATTACCACCTTTCCATTCGATCATTTTCATGTGTTGAACAAACGTCACGAAACCGGAGGTTTCGAATTCCAATGCCCAGGGTTGTATCCATGGCAGAAGGAACGCAAACCTCTGCAACACCTTATGTATTGAAGAAACTACATGTATTCTGATTGCCGGCGGTGAAAATTCAGGAATTTGGTTCCAGCGGGATTTGCCCGGATGCCTTCGCGCAAAGCAAACACACTGCGCATCAGTTCGCTACACTCCTGATGCGCAATCCGGGCTTAACCGGCCGCTTTCACTCCGTTTCAGCGGGATTTGCCCGGATGCCTTCGCGCAAAGCAAACACACTGCGCATCAGTTCGCTACACTCCTGATGCGCAATCCGGGCTTAACCGGCCGCTTTCACTCCGTTTCAGCGGGATTTGCCCGGATGCC
>JAAYUG010000113.1 GCA_012517825.1 Bacteroidales bacterium
ATGGTATGCCTCCATCACAGCGGCAGGCAAAAAAAGCAGTTCTCCCCTGTTGCAAATGCTTTCAGTGAGGTTGACGATTACATCGGGCCCGATGTGCTGCAGGCGTGACAAAAACGCTGCAAGATCAAGCCCGACCGGCAGACGGACGCTCTGATAATCCAGTTCCGGCAGGGTATTTTCAACGAGGCTGACCTGATCCAGAATGTCTCTTTCATCAGGGGGTGCATCAGGAGGCACTTCATTAAACACGATGGCTGCTATACGGGCCGGCATATTCAGAGATGCGTTTCAGTGCTGAATCCATAATCATTTCGATCAGTGACTGAAAATCAATGCCATTCAGCTTGCAGAGCAGAGGGAGGTCGGAGTGCTTATAGTTAAGTCCTGCCAGAGGATTTACCTCCAGAAAATTGGGAATGCCGTTTTCATCCATTTTCAGGTCAATTCTTCCTCCGTCGCGGCAACCAAGAATGCGCCATGCGTCCAGGGCTATTTTTGCACAGGCCGACTGCACCTCTTTTTCGGGCACTGAGTATCTGGCAAAATTCTCATAGTTCTCTTTCACATAGAGGCTGTAAATTTCCGAGGCGGAACCATCCAGGGTTATTTCCATGACGCCGACAACCCTGGCAGTATCTCCTGTACCGACAAGGCCCACAGTGAACTCCCTGCCGCTGAGGTAACGTTCCACTAATACCGGCTGGTGGTAGGTTTCCAGCAATTGCAGGCAAACCGATCTGAGTTGTTCCCGGGTAGTAATTCGGGAAGATCCTGTGATGCCCTTACCGGTACCTTCAGCTACCGGTTTGGCGAACAAGGGGAAGGGAAGGTGAACAGACTGCACGTCATCGGGTGCATAAATTTCCGCAAATTCCGGTGTAGGAATTCCGGCATCCCGTACCACACGTTTTGTGAGTCCCTTGTGCAAGGCCAGGGCCAGTACGGAGCTGTCGGAAAAAACATAGGGAATGCGGTAGGCATCCAGCAGGCAGGGCACCTGGGCTTCGCGGGCCAGGCCGTACATTCCCTCCGCTATGTTGAACACAAGGTCCCATCGTTCCCCTGCTGAAAGCCGCTGAACAAGATTACGGATATGACCAATCCGCACCGTATGAAAACCGGCTTTTTGCAGAGCCTGTTCAATTCCCTCAATGGTTTCCTCCTTGTCGAATTCGGCGGTTTCATCGTGGGAATACCCTTCTTTCAGATAGTCATCCCGGAGGTCGTACGTCAACCCCACAGTAAACGGTTCAAAAGGCAGAATCATTCTGTACAGAAATCAGGATAACGGTACAATCTGTCTTCGTAATTTTTCAGTAACAGATAGCCTTCATCACGGCCTGAAACATAATCCGGAAGGAGAGGAATTTTTCCTCCTCCGCCAGGTGCATCGATCACATAGGTAGGAACGGCATACCCCGAAGTAAATCCCCGGAGGCCTTTGATAATTTCAAGGCCTTTGCTGACAGGGGTTCTGAAGTGCGAGGAACCGAGAATCGGATCGCACTGGTACAGATAATACGGACGCACGCGGATTTTCAGCAAACCCTGCATCAGTTGTTTCATCGTTTCCACCTCATCGTTGATTCCTTTGAGCAGAACCGTCTGACTTCCGAGGGGAATTCCTGCATCGGCGAGCATTTCACATGCCCTGCCAACTTCCGGCGTCAGTTCCCTGGGGTGGGTAAAATGGATGCTGATATACAGGGGATGGTATTTCCTCAATACGGATATCAGATGCGGTGTTATGCGCTGTGGCAAGACGGCAGGTACCTTGGTGCCAATCCGGATAATTTCAACATGGGGAATACGCCGGATTCGTTCCAGTATATACCCAAGCCTTTCATCAGGAAGAGTAAAGGGGTCGCCGCCTGACAGCAAGACGTCGCGCACTTCGGTATGCGACTCGATGTAGGCAAAGGCCGGCTCAAAATCATCCAGTGCAAAATGGGATTTATCCTTCTTGGCTACCATATGGGAACGTGTGCAATACCTGCAATAGGTACTGCAGAAGCCGGTAATGAGGAACAGCACCCTGTCGGGATACCGGTGCACAAGATTTCTGACCGGACTGTCGCCTTCTTCATGCAACGGGTCGGATCCTTCACCGGGAGAAATGATATATTCTTCCGGGGTGGGGATAACACAGCGGTACAGAGCATCAGCCGGATCGGAGAAATCAACAAGGCTTGCATAGTAAGGAGTGATGCGCAAAGGAAGGAGATCCTTGTTCCCGTTAACATAAGATGGAGGCCTTACAAACCCCCGGATCTTTTCCAGCTGTGCAAATGTGCGGAAACTGTTGCTGATTTGCCATTTCCAGTCATTCCACATTGCATCAGTAACACCGGGAAAATAGGTTTCCCGAAACGAACTTGTGAGCCGGTTAATGGATGGGGGATTTTTCCTGTTAGCAGATTTTTTCTGCATGCGTTCTGTGAGGATTTCTACAGAACTACCCGGAGGTTCTTCTTCACGAACATCATGCTCGCCCGTGGTAAGCGAGACTTCTGAACCATTTTCTTCCATAATCGTGTTTGAACAAAGTATTGAATTTAAGGTGAAGCAAATCTAAACAATGATTTAAGTCAATTTTACATGGAGCTATATAAATTATCAACAAATTCGGGCAACAAAATGTTAATTACTCACTGTTTTTTTTGCTGTAAAATTCTCGGATTCAGTTTTTTCATACGGGGTGCAAACATATACAAATCATCCGTACCAGCAAAAAAAAATTGTATGCTTTTTTACGGAACGGGTAAAATCAGGGTATCCGGAAAATACAACAGCCGGCTGGCACTGAGCTCCAACCGGCTGTTACAACAGGCATTTTTTCTCACATCATCATATCTTCTCTTCCACTGTCATTATTTTCTTCATCAATCTGTTTTCTGGTTTCCTTGAAATTATTCAGTTTAAGACTCAGCGTCAGGCTGATGACAGGTCCTGACCGTCTGAATTCGCCGCTGGAATAGAAAACGCCCGGCTGGCTGGAAGTGTAGGAAAAGTGCATTGTATTAAAGATATCCCGCACCTGAAGCGTGGCACTAAGCTTCCGTTTCAGGAAATCCTGCCGTATTCCCATGCTGGTCATGAAAAAATCGCCGTTTTCGCCCTGCGGATTGATGGACGGGGCATTATAAAATGCCATCAATTGAATGCGGGTACCCCACTTCAGGCGGATATTGGAATTCAGCCTGGTATTCCAGGTGGTTGTTGATGAAACAGCATCTTCGCCCAGAA
>JAAYUG010000114.1 GCA_012517825.1 Bacteroidales bacterium
CCGGCAATCAATATGATCAGCTCGATTACGGCCTCAATGAGGAGTTTGTAATTGCGGCAGGTCAGGAATAAGAAAGAACAAAAACAATGTTCTGCCAATGAAATCTCTTTTTTACAGTTTGCTTTTTGCTGTCATTCCCTTTATCCTTACTGCTCAGGATGTGTACCACAACCCCGTCATTCCGGGTTTTCATCCCGATCCGAGTGTATGCAGGGTGGATAGCAATTATTATCTGGTTACCAGTAGTTTTGAATTTTTTCCTGGTGTTCCTGTATTTCATAGTCGTGATCTTGTTCACTGGGATCTGATTGGCTACTGCCTTACACAAAAAAATCAGCTCAATCTGGAAAAAGCTCCTCCTTCAGCGGGTATTTATGCCCCGACATTGCGCTACCATATGGGGACGTTTTATATGATAACAACCAACGTAAGCGGAGGGGGTAATTTTATTGTAACTGCCAGTGATCCGCGAGGCCCCTGGTCTGATCCCGTTTG
This sequence comes from Bacteroidales bacterium, assembly GCA_012517825.1. Classification (NCBI taxonomy): domain Bacteria; kingdom Pseudomonadati; phylum Bacteroidota; class Bacteroidia; order Bacteroidales; species Bacteroidales bacterium. Next base: position 496 of record JAAYUG010000114.1, read on the forward strand.
GATTGACCAGTCAGGAATAGATCCTTCCCTGTTTTTTGATGATGACGGGAAAGTCTATTACACAGGCAATACTCCGTGGGACGGGAGTGAACAAGGTATATACCAGTTTGAAATCGATCCCTCCACCGGAAAAAAACTTTCCCCTGTCCGGCTTATTTGGAAAGGAACAGGAGGCAGATATCCTGAAGGTCCCCATCTCTATAAAATCAATGGTTGGTATTATCTCATGATTGCAGAAGGGGGTACCGAATACGGCCATATGGAAACCATTGCGCGAAGCAAATCACCCTGGGGACCTTTTGAGCCCTGTCCGCGGAATCCTATACTAACCCATCGCAATGCCAATGGACAGTCCATTCCGATCCAGGGGACAGGACATGCCGACCTGATTCAGGCACACGACGGATCGTGGTGGATAGTCTTTCTTGCTTTCAGGCCTGTTCAGGGAAACTGGCACCACCTGGGCAGGGAAACTTTTCTGGCGCCGGTGGTCTGGGATGAGTATGGCTGGCCCGTGGCAGGGATCAACGGAACTGTATTGCCTGAAATGAAAGTAAAAACCCTGAAACAAACACCTGAAAAGAACAATGCTTTTATGGATGATTTCAACAATAAGAGCCTTTCGTTGGAGTGGAATTATCTTCGTAATCCTGATTACTCCTGCTATTCCCTTACCGAACGAGACGGATGGCTCTGTTTGAAAGGAAACCGCTTTACGCTCGACTCGGTTGCTTCGCCTGCATTTATTGGTATCAGACAGCAACATTTTTCCTTCACTGCCACCGCAAAAATGGATTTTGAACCCAAACGGAATGGTGAAGAAGCAGGAATTACAGCATTTATGAATAACCGGTTCCATTACAGGCTTTGTGCCGAAATGAAAGAAGACCGGAAAAAGTATATTGTTCTGAATCACAGATTAGGATCGTATTCCTATGAGGTCAGCAGAATGCCTTATTCGGGCAGTGTAGCCTGGTTGCGCATAACTGCTTCTCCCGAAAGTTATACATTTAGCTTTTCATCAGACGGTAAGAAATTCACCATAATCGGAACAGGAGATACCCGTTTCCTTTCTTCAGAAGTTGCTGGGGGATTTACCGGTGTGTTCATCGGACTATACGCAACAGGAAAAGGAAAACCATCTTCAGTACCTGCATACTTCGATGCGTTTGAATATGTGCCCGGTGATAAATGATTTTCTTTGCAGGATGGACAGAAGGCTTATGGATTGGCATTTACCATGGGAAAAGATGGAAAAGCTTTTCAATTTGAAAAAGGGATATAAAAAATTACCAGATATTAACCTTATACCTATGAAAAAATCTGCAGTTGTTATCTTTGCTCTTGCTATGGCAGTTATAGCATGCAGCCCACGCTCCTATGAAAAGACCAGCCGGGGTATTATCGTAACCAACGGTAAGAACTCGCTGATAGTTCAGGTAATGAAACCCGGAATAATCCGTGTTTTTGCTTCTCCCGGAACAGACATTCCCCGTAAGGAAAGCCTTGTTGTGACAGAGAATTTTGAGACAGAAGGATCATGGGAAGTAGCAGAAGACACTCTTGCTGTCAGTCTTACAACCCAGAATCTTCAGGTGAAAATCAATAAAAAAACTCTTGCTGTCACTTTCCTTGACAGGGAAGGCAAAGTGCTACTTGCTGAAAAGAACGGAGGCGGAAAATCATTCTCACGCATTCAACTGCCGGACGATTCAACATGGGCTGTACGTCAGCAGTTTGAGCTTTCGCCCGATGAAGCTATTTACGGACTGGGTCAGCACCAGGACCGGACGCTGAATCTGCGCGGAAAGGTATTGAGCCTGTTTCAGCATAACCGGGAAATATTTGTTCCGGTGGTGGTATCAACCAACGGATACGGATTGTTATGGGATAATTATTCATGGACCCGCTTTGGCTCCCTCGAACCGTCACCCCGGATACCATCGGAGTGCTGGGCCGACAAATACGGTAAAACGGGCGGACTTACCGCAACCTATTTTACTGACAGGTACTGCAAAATTCCTTCGCCAATAAAAAGCAAACAGCCTGTCAGGCCATTTGATCTTCCTGAGGCCGGAAAGGACAATATCATGAGCATGCGGCTCGAGGGAACTCTTACCGTGCCTGAAACAGGCGAATACCAGTTTGAAAATACCGGACAGCAGGAATTTCGTTTCTGGCTGAACGGAAAGCTGGTTCGCGATTACTGGAGTGCTTTTCTGAAGGCAACAGACTATACCAGGCTGACGCTTGAAAAAGGGGTGGCTTATACTGTAAAAATGGAGTGGGGAAGAAGCAGTGCTTCCGAAACAATGGATCTTGCGTGGCGAACTCCTTCCATGCGCGACGATACCCTGTCTTTCTGGTCCCAGGCAGGGAAAGGTATTGACTATTACTTTATCTACGGACCTTCAATGGATGAGGTGATAGCCGGTTACCGGAAACTTACGGGGGATGCCCCCATGATGCCCCGCTGGGCATACGGCTTCTGGCAATGCCGGGAAAGGTACAAAACACAGGAGGAAGTTCTTGCCACTGTGAATGAATTCAGAAAGCGCAAAGTTCCTCTTGATGTTATTGTTCAGGACTGGCGTTACTGGAAAGACGACCAGTGGGGATCCCATGAGTTTGACAGCACCCGCTATCCTGATCCCCGAGGAATGACCGATAGCTTGCATGCCATGAATGCCCGCATCATGATCAGCGTTTGGGCCAAATTCTATCCCACCACAAAAAATTACCAGGAATTGAATGAAAAGGGATTTCTTTATCCATACAACATTGTTCATCAGTCAAGGGATTTTCTGGGAAATCTTTTTGCCTATTATGATGCATACAATCCCGAAGCCCGCAAAATATACTGGGAACAAATCAAACGAAATCTGTTTGATGCGGGCATTGACGCCTGGTGGCTCGATGCCACGGAACCGGAAGTGGGAGAAAATATTCCCCCTGAAAATATGGCGGAGCGGATGCACCCCAACTATTTCGGTTCAGGTTGGGAGTATCTGAACGCTTACCCGCTTTTTACGTGCAGGGGAATTTACGAAAACCAGCGAAAGACTGCTCCCGATCAGAGGGTTTGTATTTTGAGCCGCTCCGCTTTTGCCGGGCAGCAGCGTTATGCTGCCACCTCCTGGTCGGGCGATATTGTAGGCCGCTGGGAAACGTTCCGGGCGCAGATTCCGGCCGGACTGAGTTTTTCGGTCTCAGGAATTCCCTACTGGACAACGGATATCGGTGGTTTTATGGTGGATTACCCGGGAGGAAATGCCAATCCGGAATACAAAGAATTATTCACCCGATGGTACCAGTTTGGAGTGTTCTGCCCGGTATTCAGGGTGCATGGTACCAGTACCCCCCGCGAAATATGGTTTTTCGGAAACCCCGGCGATCCATGGTATGATGTTCAGCTGGCTATGAACAAACTTCGCTACCGCTTATTCCCCTATAATTATTCGGTTGCCGCCGATGTCTCCCGAAATGGCTATACCATGATGCGGCCACTGGCCATGGATTTTACAAACGATAAAACAGCCCTGAATATCGATGATCAGTATATGTTTGGTCCGGCTCTGCTGGTTAGCCCTGTAACACAATATCAAACCTACTCAAAATCCCTGTATCTCCCGGAATGGTCCGGCTGGTATGATTTCTGGACAGGAATATTTTTCAAGGGAGGTATGAGCATACAGGTCCCTGCACCCCTCGATATTATTCCTGTTTTTGCACGTGCAGGCGCCATCCTGCCGCTGGGACCTGAAAAGCAATATACGGGCGAAAAACCTTCTGATCCTTTACAGCTGATGGTGTATACGGGTGCTGACGGAACTTTTGTGCTGTACGAAGATGACGGACTTACCTACAAGTATGAACAGGGAGAATTCAGCCTGATACCGTTCCGCTGGAATGAAAAGGGCAAAACCCTTGAAATAGGCGACCGAAGCGGAACATTCGACGGAATGCCCGGGCAGAGAACCATCGAAGTCCATCTGGTCTCACCTGACCATCCCTGCGGCTACAATCAAATGACCCGCCCCGACACAACAGTTACGTATAACGGTAAACGGATGGTTCTATCTTTCTGATTCCATGCAGCTGAATTACCGAGAACTGTGGGATGAAACCAGATACCGTAAGATTCTGGAAATACAGCATGAGGATATCCTCAGCTTTATTGCAGGCCAACTGCGGCCCAATAACTTTGCCATGCAATTTTTTTATGGCTTCAATTTAGCTCTTGTCGTGTTTTTCCTCTTGACAATCAGCAGGGATTTCAGAGTGGCACCTTTCTCCTTTTTCTGTGCCCTGCTGGTTTTTATGGCGGGTATCCCTCTTTTTCTTATCCTGCTGGTACCTTTGCATGAAATGCTCCATGCACTTGCATTCTTTCTTCTGGGAGCCAGAAAAGTCCGCATCATACCCAGGTGGGAAAAACTGATGGTATATGCAGTTGCTGACAAATTTGTGCTGAATTTCAGGGAATTTGTTTTCCTTGCACTTACACCTTTTGTCCTGATCAATGTCGGTCTGATCATCCTGTTGTTTGTCATGCCCGGGGTTTGGAAATACGCCGTTTGGTCTGCTTTGTTTTTCCATGCAACAGGTTGCATCGGTGATTTTGCCCTGCTGGGTTTTTTGAGCCGGAACAATCCGTCGGAAACCGTTAATTATGACGACTTTTCTGAACAAAAAACATTTTTCTTTGAAAAAATTACAAATGTTGATTAACTAACCAGGTAAAATTATGAAGCGTATGCACAAAGTTCTGATGTTCTGTCTTGCTTTGTTTCCCTTGGCTGTTCTTATGAGCAGTTGCGACAGGGAGCCTTCTGCTGTGGGAATAGTACCAAAACCGGTTGATCTGAAAGTGCATGCCGGCCATTTCCGGCTTGATTCAGCCGTCCGGATTGTTTTACAAAATGCGGCAGATACCAATTCCCGCATGGCGGTGAATTATCTTAATGGAAAAATCAAGGAATTGCTCGGTTCTCCTCTGGGCATTGCTGAAAAAAAAGTGCGGGGCCCGAGAATTATTGTGAACGTTGATTCCACGCTCACCTTTCATCCCGAAGGCTACGAAATGAAGGTGGCCCGGAAACGGATTACCATCAATGCCAGAACCGCTCAGGGGGCCTTTTATGCTTTTCAGACCCTTCTTCAGCTAATGCCTCCTTCTGCCGGCTCTCCCGGAATTCAAAAGGGTATGATACGCATTCCCTGCGTTACAGTGAAAGATTATCCCCGTTTCAGTTACAGGGGTATGCACCTCGATGTATGCCGCCATTTCTTTCCGGTGGAATTTATCCTGAAACAGCTGGATGTGATGGCTATGTATAAACTCAACACCTTCCACTGGCACCTTACCGAAGATCAGGGATGGCGTATTGAAATCAAAAAATACCCCCTGCTTACCCAAATCGGTTCCAGAAGAACCGAAGGAGAAGGTTTTGAATACGGAGGGTATTATACTCAGGATGATATCCGCAAGGTGGTGAAGTATGCTCAGGAACGTTTTATACGGGTAATTCCCGAGATTGAAATGCCGGGTCATGCTCTGGCTGCTCTTGCCGCATATCCTCAGCTATCCTGCACGGGCGGCCCTTTTAAAGTGCGGAATTTCTGGGGTGTGGAGGAAAATGTGTTTTGTGCCGGCCGGGAAGAAACGTTCGGATTTATCACCGATGTGCTCACTGAAGTAGCTGCTCTCTTCCCATCCGAATACATTCATATCGGCGGTGACGAATGCCCCAAAAACCGCTGGAAAAATTGTCCCCGTTGTCAGGAACGCATACGGCAGGAAGGTCTGAAGGATGAAGCGGAACTGCAAAGCTATTTTATCAAACGGATTGAAAAAATTCTGCTCAGCCTTGGAAAGAAAATGATCGGATGGGACGAAATCCTGGAAGGAGGTCTTGCTCCTTCTGCTACCGTCATGTCATGGAGAGGAGAGGAAGGAGGTATTGATGCCGCCATGCAGGGGCATGATGTGGTAATGACCCCCGGTGATTGGGTTTACCTTGATCACTACCAGGGAAGCCCGAAGGTGGAACCTGTGGCCATCGGCGGGTATACTACCCTGGAAGAATCCTATAACTATGATCCTCTGCCTGAAAAGCTTCCTGCAGATAAGCACCATTTTATTCTCGGATGCCAGGGAAATATATGGACGGAATATATGTATACGCCTGAAAAGGTCGAATACATGGCGTATCCGCGCATTATTGCCCTGGCCGAAGTGAACTGGAGCCCCAAAGAAAGCCGCAACTTCGCCGATTTTCTGTCCCGGATGAATAACCAGTTCCCTCGTCTCGATGCCCGCGGAATCAATTATCATATTCCTCTGCCGGAAGGACCTCCTGAATTTGTTGCATTTACTGATTCAGTTACCCTGTCATTTTCCAGTTCACGGCCTGTTAAAATGGTTTATACTACCGATGGTAGTGATCCTTCGGAAACTTCTCAGGAATATACGGAACCACTCACTGTAAGGGAAAACACCGTGCTGAAGATTCGTTCTGTCCTCCCGTCTGGCAAAATGAGCAGTGTGCGGACGATAACGGCGGAAAAACAGACGCCCGCAGGTGCCTTGCAGGTTGCATCCCGCCCGGGTCTTCGCATGAAATCAACCGAAGGAAATTTTATCCGTATAAGTGATCTGGAAAATGCAAAGAATTGGAAAGAACAGATCATTCAGAATCTGTCAGTGCGGTTTAACCGGGAAAAGCCTTCTGCTGCCGTAATTACGGGATACATTGAAGTGCCGGAAACAGGAGTATACTATTTCTCCTCCGATAACGACCAGGTTTGGATTGCCGGCCGGTTGCTGGTCAATAACGACGGCGAAGTGAAACGATTCAGCCGGCACGATAGTTCCATCGCCCTGGAGAAAGGAAAGCATGCCCTGAAAATTGTATTCCTGAACAACACCATCGGCGGTTGGCCTTCAGCATGGAATGGACTCAGCCTGCAATGGAAGAAAGAAGGGGAGCAGGACTATAAACCCGTCGGGAAAGAATTCCTTTCATACTAACCTTCTTTGCAGGCTGTGCAGGAAATTGCATTACAGTACTGATCTGTTAATTTATTATATATCAGCCGGTTGGCCAGGAACGCCATCCGGCTGATTTGTGTTTGGTTTTTTCCGGAGGCTTTTGCAATCCGGGGTGTGGCAGGCAGGTTTCAGCGGAACCCTCTCTGCCGCATGGCTTCATATATAATAATGGCCGCCGAAATACTGACATTTAGCGAATCTGCCTGCCCTGTCATGGGAATTTTAATAAGTTCGTCAGCCTTCCGGAGCCAGAAATTGCTTAATCCTTCCGATTCGGTGCCCATGATAACAGCTGAAGGTTTTGTAAAATCGGCCTGGTGGTAATATTTTCCGGCTGGCAGAGCGGCAGCAAAGGTATGGATCGCTTTCTCACGGAGGTATGCCAGAGCCTCTTCGCTGGTGCAAACCACCACAGGTACGGTAAACAAACACCCCCGGCTGGCCCTGACAACATTAGGATTGTAAATGTCGGTGCGGGGATCGCAAACAATAACAGCGTGTACGCCGGCTGCATCTGAGGTTCGGAGAATGGCGCCGATATTGCCGGGCTTTTCTACCGATTCAAGCACTACCAGCAACGGATTGTCGGGAAGAAGCAACTGTGGGAGCGATACAAAACGGGTTTCAGCCACCAGGCAAATCCCTTCAGAATTTTCCCGGTAGGCAATCCGGGCATATACTTCCGGGGTCACTTCGTAAATGTCGTCTGTATAACCTGCAGTCTGAACCAGTTCTTCTATTTTCCGTGACGGAAGAATGCCAGGGCAGTAAAATATGCTTCGTACTATATAACCAGCCTGAAAAGCCATACGGGCTTCCTTATATCCTTCTACCAGGAACAAACCCTGTTGCTCCCTTTCCCTGCGCTTTTCCAGCTGAAGAATATCCAGTATCTTCTGATTTCTTGTGCTGGTAATCCGGCCTGTGATTTTCATACCATGATAAATATTTGTAAAAATACATGATTCGGTATATACCTATAATACTGCATGCAATTTTCCACAAACGTCATATTTTATCTCAACGATTTTTCAGTCTTCATAATCAGAAATTCAATGTTGAAATATTTTCTGAAACGTTCGTCAAAAACATTGATTTTCACTGCATTTATAACAAAAATTTACCTTAATTTTCATTA